>JAQGII010000201.1 GCA_028291305.1 Caulobacteraceae bacterium | reverse complement strand
GGCACCTGCTGGGTGACCAACGCAGTGTTCACAAGACCCAGAAAGAAGAAGGCCGCTACGAGCACCCGGAACGGCGCGCCTCTGATCGCCAGGCTGAAGCTCGCGGCCTTGGCGAGACCGCGAGCCTTTCGCTCGGCATCCGACTGCGGCGCGCCATGGTCCCGCTCCCTCAGCCAGAGGAAGCAGACCGGAAGCACGACGAGGAGGACCCCCAGGCCCAACGTCACATAGGCCATCCTCCAGCCATGGGTCGCGATCACCGCCGCCGCGACCAGCGGGACGAGGATATTCCCGAGGCCGATTCCCCCGTTGGCCACGCCCATGGCCAGGCCAAGGCGCTTGTTGAACCAGGTCCCGACAACCCTAAGGTAGCTGCCCGGCAAGAGCCCCACGCTCAACGAAATCAAGACGGCCCAGGAGAGATAGAAGATCTCGATCCGGCCCGGCAGGTAATAGAGCAGCATCAGGCCGACGGAGAAGATCACGAGCGACGGCAGGATCACGCGGCGCGACCCGA
Source organism: Caulobacteraceae bacterium (assembly GCA_028291305.1). GTDB lineage: Bacteria > Pseudomonadota > Alphaproteobacteria > Caulobacterales > Caulobacteraceae > BOG-938. The sequence continues at coordinate 2,767 of JAQGII010000201.1, read as the reverse complement.
ACTTGTCCACCAGCATGCCTTGGATGGGCGACATCACGACCACGACCAGATTGAGCACGGTCGACACCAGGGCCACCTGGGCGCGTGTCCATCCAAATTCCATTTGCAGCGGCCGGATGAAGACGCCCAGGCCCATCAGGGCGATAGTGCTCGCGCCCCATGTCAGGCCCACCATGGCCGCGAACGCGGCGGCGCCGCCCTTGGTCTTGCTGTCTGCCGTCTCGGGCAGGGACAAGGACTGAGGGGCGCCTGCCTGTATGGTGGAGGCCTCGAGAGCCATGGCCTATTTCCCGTCCTTGGCTTCGCCAACCTCGGCCAGCGGCCGCTTGAAGTCCTTGGCCCAGTGTCCACGCCCCTCCTGGTCGCCGCGCTCGAACATCCACGAGTAGCCACCCCTGGGGTTGGACAGGATTTCCCAAGCGTTCTCGTCTGCGTCCCAGAAATAGAAGCTGTAGGTGCCGTGTTGCACGCGGGGCTTGCTGATCTGATGCAGTCCCCACTGGGCGGCATCGCGGGCCACGATCCTGTGGGCCTCATCCACCTCGGCATCCGAACCGACATCTATGCCGTTGTGGTTGGCGAAGGGCATGGCGTGCTGGTCGGGGCCGGCCTTGATGACCACATAGATGTGTTGGCCGCCAAGACGCGCCCAAAGCGAGCGTTCACTGGCCTGAACGACCTCGAAGCCCAGGAACTCCTGGTAGAACTGCCTCGTCCGCTGCAGATCGCGGCTCTCCAGCGTCCCGTGCGAGATGAACTTCAGGTTCAGAGCTGACGTCGGACGATCAACCTCCTCGGTCATTTCCTGCCTCCATGATGGGCGTCGGCCATCGACAAGTTGTTCAGCGAGAAGCCGGCGACCTTCTTGTAGTCGTCGGAAATCTGCCGCAACTCGTCCTGGCTGATGTAATCGTCCAGCCGGTCGAAGGGCCTGTCGCCCACGAGTTCTTCGACCTTGATGTTGATGAAGTCCGGCGGGGTTGAGCGATTGGTGCGCACCACCGCCGCGGTCGCGGGGGCCCGGACGCGTTCATATTCGATCAAGGCGCTGGGGGCGTCCGTAGCGGTCGACAGGAGCTCGGCCAGCACCCGCACGTCGATCAGGGCTTGAGCCGAGCCGTTGGACCCGCGCGGATACATCGGATGCGCGGCGTCGCCGGCGAGGGTCACGCGGCCGAAGGTCCACCGATCCACGGGATCCTTGTCGACCATGGGATATTCGCAGATCTGTTCCGCATCGCGTATCATCCCGGCCACGTCGAGCCAGTCGAAGGTCCAGCTGGAATAGGTCGGGAAGAAATCCTCCAGGCGGCCAGGCGTGTTCCAGTCGTTCATCTCCGCGTTCGGAGCCACCCGCTCGGCCATCCAGTTGATGAGTTGGCGGCCCGAGCCATCGGTGCTGTTCTCGATCGGGTAGACGACCATCTTGCCGGTCAGGAGCGAGCCGATCCGCATGTAGGTCCGGCCGTCGAGGATAGGCTTGCGCCATGTCACCCCGCGCCAGGTGTTGATGCCCGTGAACGCAAGCCTTTCCCCCGGGTAGTACTGCCGGCGGATCGCGGAGTTGACGCCGTCGCAGGCCACCACGATGTCGGCCTTGACCGGGTCCCTCGCAAGGCCTGAAAGCGTGGACTGCAGCGCAAGCTCCACGCCCCGCTCAGACTGGGAAACGCCGACGCACCGATGGTCGGTATGGATCTTGTCCGCGCCGATCTCGGCGGTCGCCGCAGCGAAGAGCGCCATGTGCAGCTTGCCGCGGTTGATCGCGACCTCGGGGTGAGCATAGCCGCCGCCAAGCCCGCGCGGCTCCTTGTAGATGAGTTGGCCGAAGCGGTTGAAGAAGGCGCTGTTGGCGGTCTGGATACCGGCGTCCTGGATGACCTTCTCCAGGCCGAGCTCGCTCAATTCACGCATGGCGTGAGGAAGGAGGGTGATGCCCACCCCAAGCTCCTTCAGCTCAGGCGCGGCCTCGTAGATGTCGCAAACTATGCCGCGGCGATGCAGGTTGAGCGCGAAGGCCAAACCCGCGATCCCGCCACCGACGATTGCGACTTTCAACTCGGAGCCCATACGTTTCCTCGACGCATAATTCTGTCCCGCGTGACGACATGATCTCCATGGTCGCGCCGGATTCTATTCGGGCTTAACGCCCGTCGCACTTTTTCCGGGTCGCCCCGCTGCTCTTACGGTCAGATTGCAGCGAGCGTCGGCGAGGAGTCAAGGATATTACACATTAGCCTATGCCTTGCATAACCAACAACGACGATGGCTGAATCCGGCAGCAGGCCTTCGTCTACGGCGAGCCTTGGGCGCGCTGGGCCTGCGCTCTAACCTAAGGAAAATCAGCGGCGGGCCGCGATCCCGACAGCCGGCTGCAAGAACGGCTTCGGCGCGCAGCTGAGCCATGGCGAACTCACGCCTCCGCCCCGATCGCGGTATTGCATTATGAGACTTAGATTGTATCATAGGCAATAGCCGCAGCCGGACAATGGCCGGCCAAAACGGTTTGCGGCGAGCCGGACGATGGTCCGCCGAACGGTTGCGGGCGAATCGAAGTGGACGGCGCCGAACATCCGCACCGTCCAAGTTCAAAGGGATGGAACGGACCAGATCCAATTAAGGCTGGATGTCACGGCGGGACCCCCAAGTCCAAGGGCTCGACATCGAAACCGATTTCATATTCAGTCCTGAGCCGACAAGCACATATATTGAACATCACGGCCCGTTTTATTGATCGGCCGTCCACAAGGTTTATATAATGAAATAT
>JAQGII010000189.1 GCA_028291305.1 Caulobacteraceae bacterium | reverse complement strand
TCCGGCGTCAGCACCGACCGCATGGCGATGACGTGGAGCAGGGTTTCCTTCTGCAAGGCGTCCATCGCGTGATGGAAGCGGTCGATCGCCGCCTGGGCCTTCGGTGTATAGCCGTGCACTTCCTGATAGGCCTGGGCCAGCTCGGCGTTGGCGGCCCGCATCTCCGCTTCAAGCACTTGCCGCCGGGCCGCGTGGTCGCGCTCAAGCCCCTCGATCCGGCGCTGCTGGTCGGGCGTGAGGTGCAACCGCTCATGCAGGATGTCATGCAGCGCCGGCGCGTGGCGCAGGTGGGTCTGGACATAGCGGGCGCCGCCCCACACCCCCGCCGCGCCCGCCACGGCCGCAAGCACCAGGGTGAGCAGAATGGCGCGGACGACGGTCACCGGGCGCCTTCCAGCAAGGTCGACGGGGCCAGGTCCGCCGCGATGGAAAATGTATTGGACCCGGCAGAGGGCGCTGCGGCGGCGGTCATGCTGCCGACGGTGACGCCCATGGCCAGGGCGACCACGATGGAAGCGACACCCACCGGGGCCAGAGCAAGGGCGGCGTGCGCTTGCATCCGCCGTCGCGCTATTGCGCGCGAGACCTCTGCGCCGAAGTCGTCGAGTGCGCGATCGGTCGGAGCCGCCGCCAAACGCGTCACCAGATGGTCCAGTCGGTCGGTCATGTTCGTCGTCTTTCGCTCCACCCTATACGCGCGGTAAAGCCGCTACCCCTAAAGCCTCGACAATGGCCGCTTGCCGGGGCGCTGCTATCTTCTGGATCGCCGGGCGCAGGGCCGCGCCTCTCAAACTATACGCCTGGGCCCGGTGGGGCCCCTTATGGACGCGTCCTCTCTAATGGCGTTGGACAGCGCTTGGCTTAGCTCACGGCCGACAGCGGGGCGATCGTGCCCAGCATGCTGACCAGGGCGATGACCGCCAAGGCCGCCAGGCACTCGATGGCCACGCTGCGCTGCAGGGCGCCAATCGCCTCGGCGCTCCCGCCGGACTCCAGGGCCGAGGCCAGGCGCGGCGTCAGCTGAAAACGGTTGGCGGCCGCCAGCGCGAGCATGCCGGCGAAGACGATCAGCTTGGCGATCAACAACAGGCCATAGAGGGCGCTGAACAGCGCCAGCAGGTGCGACGGGCCGATCAGGAACCAGCTGTTGACCAGGCCGGTGGCGATGAGGGCGGCCACCACGGCCGTTCCGACGCCGGAGAAGCCTTCCAGCCCCCGATGCAGGGCGCGCAAGGCCACGGGGTCCGGCTGGCGCCGAGCGGCGGCGAGGAGCAGGGCCAGCACGGCCAGCGCCCCGATCCACACCCCGGCCGCCCACAGATGGATCATGTCGGCGACCAGATGGAGCAGTCCGCCGGGGCCCTCATCCGCTGCGCCGTGTCCGCTCCAGGCAAAGCTGGCCAGAATCACGCCGCCCGAGCCGGCCAGCGCTATCCACAGGCCACGCCCAGGTCTGACCAGCCACAAGGTTAGACCGGCGAGGATGGCTAAGCCGCCTCGGAGTGCGGTGATCAGACCAAATTGGGTGCCGGTGACCACGCTGGCGACCACGTCCGGCTTGAGGGCGTCCCCGACGGCGTCGGTCATGATCCCCGTCTGCGCGCAGAGCGCGGCCCACGCGCCCAGCAGGAGGACGATGGCCGCCCCCAGGAACAGCGGGCGCGGCCACCGCAGACTCGCCGCCGCCGCAGCGCCCTTGGCGGGCAGGCCGTAAATGAAGAATAGCGGCGCCCCGAACAGGATCAGGGCGGCGCTGAACTGCGCTAGGCGCGCCGCGACGGCGATCAGCGGAAGCATGCGCGGTCAGCGCACCGTGAAGTTGAAATCGCCCTTGGAGGGGTGCCCGTCGTCGGCGGCGACCGCGTGCCACATGACCCTGTAGGTTCCGGGCGCGAGGGTGGCGGGAACCGCAGCGACCAGGGTCTTCTTGTCCTTCGGCGCGACCGCGGCCTTGACCGGCACCTTGCTGCCGTCGGTCTTCATCAGGTCGAAGCTGGAGAATTTCGGGGCCAGCTTTTCGCTGAGACGGACCGTGATCTGCTTGGGCGCGGCCACGGTGGCGTTGGCGGCCGGCGTGGCGCTGACGAAGGCGGCGTGGGCATCCGCCTGGGTGGCGGCCGCCGCGAGGCCGGCGGTCAGGGCCAAGGCGGCCAGTGCGGTCGAGGATTTGCGGACAGTCATGGTGGTCTCCCTATGCGGCGGCTAAAGCCGTCTGTCTGGGTTACGCTTGGCGAGGGCGGGAGCCCTTATGCGGCCAAGCGATCCTGCTTTTCTAAGGAACGGCCCCGGCGAGGTCGATTGTTTTGCGGGGGGCGGTCGTTCCCAGGCGTAAGCCCAATGAGACTTGCCGTGTCGCGGCCGCTTTCCAGGATGGAATGATGACGGATTTCGATCGTCGCCGACTGCTCCAAGGCGCTTCGGTCTTTGGCGGCAGTCTGGCTCTGAGCGGGCTGCTGCCGGCCCGGGCGCAAAGCGCGACCCCCGGGGGTCCAGGGGCGCTCCCGTCCTTGTCGGGAACCGACATCGCCCTGACCATCGACCACGGCGGCTGGACGGTCGACGGACGAACCGGGCACGCGATCACCGTCAACGGCAGCCTTCCGGCGCCGATCCTGCGCCTCAAGGAGGGGCACACGGTGCGCCTGTCGGTGACCAACCGTCTGCAGGAAACCGCCTCGATCCACTGGCACGGCATGCTGGTCCCGTTCCAGATGGACGGGGTTCCCGGCGTCGCTTATCCCGGAATCCCGGCGGGCCAGACCTTCGTCTACGAGTTCCCGATCGTCCAGAGCGGCACCTATTGGTACCACAGCCACTCCGGCCTGCAGGAGCAGGAAGGGCTCTACGGTCCGATCATCATCGAGCCCAAGGACTCTGACCCCGTCGCCTTCGACCGCGAATACGTGGTCATGCTCTCCGACTTCAGCTTCCTGCATCCGCATCGGCTGTTCGAGAAGCTCAAGCAGCAGGGCGGG
>JAQGII010000184.1 GCA_028291305.1 Caulobacteraceae bacterium | reverse complement strand
ACCAGACCTTTGAACACACGATAGACCGAGCCGCCGTCCACCAGCTCCGCCGCCCGCTTGGGCGTCTGGCGGGTGTGCAGCACCCAGGGCTGGCCGGGGCGGTTGGCGGCGTGCCAGGCGACCAGTTCCTCGACCGTGTCGCAGCCGACGCAGAGCTTGATCAGGTTCAGGGGCATCTGGTGCGCATAGCCCAGACTCAGGCGATCGCCCAGCTCGGCAGGCGACCCTCGATCACCGCCGCCAGGCCCTCGCGGCCTTCCTCGCTGAAGCGGACCCTGGCGAAGCGTTTGGCGGTCTCTTCCATGAGGCCGCGGTCCAACGGCCGACCCCACACCTCCCAGACCATCCGCTTGGCCTGGTGCATGGCTTCCGGACCGTTGGCCAGGGCCTCGGCGGTCAGGCGCTGGATGACCACGCCTATGGCCCCGCTCGCGTCTCCGCCACTGTCTTCAGGGGGCGGGCTGTCGACGATCTGCTGCACCAGCCCGATCTGCTGGGCGTAGGCGGCGTCGAACGTGCGCCCGGTCATGAACAGGTTCTTGGCCTGGCGCGGGCCGATGGCGTTGACCACGTAGGGCGCGACGACGGCGGGCACGCCGCCCATCCTCACCTCCGGGAAGGCATAGCGGGCGTCGGCGGCCGACACCGCCATGTCGCATGCGGCCACCAGGCCCGCCCCGCCGCCGGTCGCCGCGCCCTCCACCAGGGCCACGGTCAGGGCCGGGATGGTGGTCAGGGCGTGCAGCATGCCGGCCATGGTCATGGCGTCATCGCGCAGGTCCGCCTCGGTCCAGTCGGCGGCGGCGGTGCGCAGCCACTCCATGTCCACGCCGCTGGAGAAATTGCCGCCGGCCCCGCGCAGGAACACCACCCGCACATGGTCGGCAGCGTGCAGCGTCTCGAACGCTTCCTTGAGGGCGGCGCAGACTTCGCCGTTCAGGGCGTTGTTGGTCTCTGGCCGGTTGATGGTGACCACCACCGCCCCAACCACGCTGGCGTCGATCGTCACCAGGCCTTCCAGGTCGGGCGAGACCGCGTTTTCGACCAGAGGATCGGCAATGGGATTGGGCATGACGCGCTCCTGCGGGTTGTATCGGTCTATACAACGTGCGAGCGCGGCGGTTGTGGCGCCTCCAGGCGGGATAAGCGCCAAGGGCTCCGTCGGCCCGACGCGCGGTCTACCGGGGAATGCGCGCGTCGATCTCGATCTCCAGCTTCATCCGCTCATCGACCAGGCCGCAGACCAGGGCCGTGGCGGCCGGGCGGATCTCGCCCAGGAACTCGCCGAACACCGGGGCCAGCTCGCCGAACTGCTCGGGCCTGGTCAGCAGGTAGCGCACCCGCACCACGTGGCTGAGATCGCCGCCAGCCTCGCCCAGCACCTTGGCGATGGTGGCGAAGCACTGGCGGGTCTGAGCCGCCTGGTCGTCCTCGATGGTCATGGTGGCGTAGTTGAAGCCGGTGACGCCCGAGATCAGGACTTCGGCATAGCCGTCCTGCTCGACGACGATGGCGCGGGAATAGCCGGCGACCGCTTCGAAGCTGGAGCCGGAGGAGATGCGGGAGGTTTTCATGGGCGTTCTTGAAGCCGATCAGAGGCTGAGTCTTCAAGGACAAAGTGGACCGGGCTTACTCGCCTCTCGAGCCCCGATTGAGCAGGACATAGACCGAGCCGGCCGCCAGGGCGATGCCCGCCAGGCCCAGCACCCAGCCCGTGGTCACCGGATCGACCGGGAGCGGCAGGCGCTCGGCCGCCTTGGCGTTGAAGGCCCAGAACAGGCCGGCGGCGAACACCATCAGCCCAACAACGCCGACCAGGGCCAGCACCGGCTCGGGCGTGCGGTTCTTCTTCCTGAACCGGCCCGTCGCCGTGCGCGGCGGCCTGGCGCTGAAGGCCATGGGGCTGCCTTCGACGGCCGGCTCGAAGATCGATTCAGGGAGGGGTTCGGGGGCAGGTTCGGCCTGCGGCTCGAGGGCGGCGACGGCGGGCGCCTCGAACACCGCATCGGACGCAAGATCGGCCTCTACGCCTGCCTCCTCGGCCAGGGGCGGAGCGGGCGGCGGCGCATAGTCGGCGCCGTGGTCCTGGAGAATGGCGTTGAGGCGGGCGGTAACGGACTCGGCGGCGGCCCGGCTGGCGGACAGGTCGTCCGGCTCGCCGGTGCGGTAGACCTCAGTCAGGAACCCTTCCAGCGGCGCCTCGACCTCGGTGGTGCGCAGCGGCGCCCTGCGAGCGACATCGTCGTCGACCCGCGGCATGACAATCAGCGACGGCACGGGCACGAAACCCTGCTGCGGCGTCAGGAACAGGGCCATCTCGGCGGACCGGCGGCGCACCAGGGCGTCGATCACGATCCGCTCGCCCTCGAAATCGGCAGTGCGCCACATCTCCATGGCGCAGGCGGCCTGCAGGTGCGAGCCCTCGTTCAGGCGGCGCAGCACCGACGAGCGGCGGAAGTTCGGCAGGCCGATGTTGAAGACGAAGGCGACCAAGGCGTCGAACTGGTTCTCGGTCAGCGGGCTGAACACCCACTCGTTGATCGCCTTCACCACGGCCGACACGTCGTAGATCAGCAGGGCGTCGGCGTCGGCCTCGCTGATCTCCGCGCCCGGGCGGGCGGTGCGGGTGTGACCGTAGCCGATCGTCCACGAGCCGTCCGGGAGGGCGGCCGCGCGGCGGCGGAACCCCTCGAAACACTTGATCAGCTCGATGGCGGCCTTGGTGGCCTGATGGCGCGGTTTCATGAGTCCGGGTGCGGTCGACGTGATTCGGGCGCGGCTGCGCTGCGCTAGGACAGGGAATTCCAGGCCCGTCCGGAAGGCAAGACCTTAAAACCTGTGGCTGAGCAGAAGCAGCGTGGCCAGTCCCAGGAAGCTGAAATAGCCGACGCAGTCGGTGACGGTGGTCAGGAACACCACCGACGACACCGCGGGGTCGTGTCCCATCTTCTCGAGCGTCAGCGGGATCAGGATCCCGGCCACGGCGGCGGCGAACAGGTTGATGATCATCGCCAGGCCGACGACCACGCCCAGCGGCGCGTCATGGAACCAGAGGGCGGCCACCACGCCCATCAGGATGGCGAAGGCGCAGCCGTTCATCAGGCCCACCGCGATCTCGCGCCAGATGGTGCGCAGCACGTTGGCCGAGCTCAGCTCCTTGGTGGCCAGGGCCCGCACGGCCACGGTCACGGTCTGGGTGCCGGCGTTGCCGCCCATCGAGGCGGCGATCGGATTGAGCACGGCAAGGGCCACCAGCTTCTCCAGCTGCCCCTGGAACATGGCGATCACGCCCGAAGCGAGCAGCGCCGTGCCGAGGTTGACGAACAGCCACAGGAACCGCGACTTGGTGATCTCCATGATCGAGGCGTCGCGGCCGACGTCGGACACACCGGCCAGGGCCAGGGTGTCTTCCTCGCTCTCCTCGCGGATAATGCCGACGATGTCATCGACGGTGATCTGGCCCACCAGACGCCCGCCGAAATCGACCACGGGGGCGGAGATCAGGCGGTACTTTTCGAAGGCGTAGGCCACCTCTTCCTGGTCCATGTCGACCTGGATCTCGATCACCGGCTCCATGACCTGGGTCATGGGGGTCTCGGGCTTGGCGGTGACCAGGCGGCTCACGGCGGCGGCTCCCAGAGGCCGGTACGACGGATCGACCACATAGACGTCGAAGAACAG
>JAQGII010000178.1 GCA_028291305.1 Caulobacteraceae bacterium | reverse complement strand
CGGTTGTCGAAGATCCGCAACGCGCCCAGGCTTTGAGCGGCTTTCCCCTTTTCGCGTTCGGCGTGCCGGACGAGCAGGCGGCCCATGACATGGCGGCCGCCCTGGACGCGAGCAGGATCGCGCACGGCGGCGTACAGCCCGCGCTGGTCGGGGTGAAGCTGCCCTTCGTGCAAGGCCCGGACGGTATCCTGTTCGGCTTCTACGTGACGGATCGGCCATGACCTGGTGGGCCGGCGATCTTTGGGGGCCCCTGCCCGATCGGGAAACCGGGGCGGCCGCAAGCTTTCACTTCAGAGAAGGGACTCGTTCTCCAATGGACATCACCATGACCGCCGCGGATGCGACCGATCGCTCACGGCTCAAGAACGGCGCCCTGTTCCTGGCGCGCCTAGGGCTGGCGTCCCTGTTCGTCTTCTCCGGACTCCAGAAATTGGCCGGCCTGCACGGCGCGTCCGAGTGGGCGGCCTCGCAGGGCGTGCCCTTTGCGCAGGTGGCGATGCCCCTGGCCGCCATCTTCGAGGTGGTCGCCGGCTTGATGCTGATCACTGGCTGGCGGGCCCGCACGGCGGCGGCGGCGCTGGCGGCCTGGATCCTCGTGCTGGGCCCACTCTTCCACCAGTTCTGGAATGCGCCGCCCCAGATGTGGCAGGCGTCGATCGACAATTTCTTCCATCATCTGGTGATGTTCGGCGGCATGACCTACGTCGCCATGTTCGGCCCCGGGTCTTGGCGCCTGTCCTTGAGGAAGGGCTGACCCTCAACCTGTCCGCGCCGGGGGCGCGGAAAATCCGCATCCGGCGCGGCGGCTCCGAAGAGCATCTAGATCCGCCGTCCGTGATTGCTCGGCAGGGCAGCGCGCCCCGCGCTTGGTTCAGCCCAGCGACGGCAACTCGCGCCCAACAGGCAGTCCAGGATCCTTAGGCAGAGCGTAATCCCCCTCCCCTTCTGCCGATAGGCCCCAAGCCAGCCCTCAGCGTATTGCGGAAGCTTCGAAAGCGCGACGCCCCATCGCGACACAGGCGATGCCAGCGGCCGCGACGATCGCGGTTGTCGCCATCAGGGCCGGACCCAGACCTCGGCCCCCGCCGAACACGCCGTCGCTGAGAACGCCGACCAGCGTCGGACCCAGACCGACCGAGATAACGGTCATGATGCACATATAGACCGCGGTGGCGGCGCCCCGCTGATGCGGCGGCGTCAAGCTCTGCAGGCCGCTGAGCGCCGGCCCCGACGTGCAGCTCAGCAGGAAGGTCAGCACGCCGAACGCGATGGCGGCGACCGGGACACTGGGCGCCACGACCAGAGCCAGGGAGAGCGGGATCGCCGCTAGCAGGCTGAATCCGATCACGACCAGGGGCGCTGCGGCAACCCCCTTGCGCTGGAGGCGCGCTGTCAACCAGCCGCCGAACAGATTGCCGAGCGGGCTTGAAACCACGGTGGCCGCGCCCACCACATAGCCGCTCTGCGGCACGCTCAGACCATGCAGGCGCGCGAAGAAGCTCGGCGCCCACACGCCGAAGGCCTGCACCAGGAGAATGGCGGCGCAGGCTGCCGTGATGTGCACGGCATAGGCGGGCAGGTTCACCCCCATATGCCTCAGCACGTCCTTGAACGCCCTCTGTCCCGGCGCCGAAGGCCGGTTTCGCGACGGATCGCCGATGGTCATCAGGAACGGGATCAGCAGCAGGCCGGGCAGGCTGGCGGCCAGGAACAGGCCTTGCCACGGTTTGAAGTGACCAAGCAGCGGAACGTCCAAGCCGCCAAGCGGTATCATGAGGCCCAGAAGCCAGGCGCCGGCCACCAGGGCCACGGTCTTGCCGATAGGCGCGCCCATGGTGAAGGTCGACACTGGCCGGGCTATTTCTGTCTTATCGAAATAGCCGCTGATCAGGGACATAGCCGCCGGCACCAAGGCGGCTTCCCCGAAGCCCACAATGATCCGGGCGGCGAACAGCTGGTTATAGGTGTGGGCGAAGGCGCAGGCGGCGGTCGCCAGGCTCCAGATCAGCATTCCTGCGGCGATCAGGCCGCGCCGGCTGACGACGTCGGCCAGCCGCCCGATGGGGATGCCCGCCACGCTGTAGAGGATGACGAAGCCCAGCCCCTGAACCATGCCCAGCTGGCCGTCCGACAGGTGCATCTCCGCCTTCAGGGGTGTCAGCACCAGGCTCATGACGAAGCGGTCGATGAAGGAGACCAGATGGCCCAGGCTAAGCAGGCCGACCACGTACCAGGCGTAGACACGCGACGAGGTCTGTCCGGTCGTGTGGCCTGGCAGTGCGCCGGTTGGGCTAGCCGCGTCCATGTCCGCTCCTGACTACGAGTAGAGAGCCGTCACCAAAGCTGTGCACCGGTCGCCCGAACCGGCTCCCGCGCACATGAAGTTGGGGGAATAGGCGAAGGCCAGCCGACGCTCCGGGTCGGCGAAGCCGAGAGCTCCGCCTGCGCCCGGATGGCCAAAGGCGCGCGTGTTGTCCCCCATCGGCGCCAGCGGCTGGCTGTTGAGGAAGAAGCCCAGGCCGTAGCGGTAGTGGCGGTCGGTCATGCCGCAGATGCCGTCCCATTGCAGCGTGCGGGCCACCTCGACCTCAGGGTCGCTGAGAAGCTGGACACCGTCCAGCGTTCCGCCCTGCGCCAGGGCGGCAAAGATGCGCGCGACGCCGCGGGCGTTTCCATGGCCGTTGGACGACGGCAGCACGCCCTGGCGGAACCCCGGCGTGTTGTAGAACTGAGTACCCTTGGGCCGCATGTGCCAGGCGCGGCCGAGCTTGGTGCTGGGATCGGCGAAGGCCTTGACGGTGTCGTGGGCCGGGTTGCCGATGATCGGGGCGGTGCGCGATTCCTGCTCGGGGCTGAGGCCCCAGGCGTATTCGACACCAAGGGGTCGGGCGATCTCCTCCTGGAAGAAGGCGTTGAGTCGGCGGCCGCTGACCCGGCGAACCAGTTCGCCCAGCATGAATCCCATGGTCATCGACTGGTAGGCGCCGCGCGAGCCCGGGACCCATTCGGGGGGCTGTCGTTCGATCGCATCGATCATGGCGTCCCAGTCGAGCACCGACAGCGGCGGCGCCGTGTCGGCGAAGAGCACGCCTGACTGGCCAGACAGCACGTGATGCACGGTGACGGCCTGCTTGCCAGCCTGGCCGAAACCCGGCCAGTAGAGGGCCATGGGCGCGTCCAGGTCGATTTCGCCCCGCTCGATCAGGCGATGGACGCAGAGCGCGGCCATGCCCTTGCCGACCGACATCATGGCCACCAGTGTATCCTCGGCCCAGGGCCGCCCCGCCTCCGGATCGGCCATGCCGCCCCACAGATCAACGACCGGGCGCCCGTCCGCGTAGACGCAGACCGCGGCGCCGACTTCGCCGCGCTGCGTGAAGTTGGCCTCAAAGGCCTCCTTCACGCGCTCGAAATCGGGGTCGCACAGGCCTTGGATCATCGGCAGGCTCACAGGCTCCGGTCGAAGCGGATGCCGAAGGTGCGCGGATCGCCCGGGCGGCCCGACACCACCGGCGAGATGGCCGCCGTGGCAGTCACATACTGCTGATTGAGCAGGTTGCGGCCCCAAAGGGAAACCTGGGTTTTGCCGTCCGGAAGGCTGTAGGCCAGGCTGGAGTTGAACAGACCGAAGGCGGCCTGGCTCTGAGCAATGCTGTTGGACGCCTCGAAATACTCGCGGGTCTGGTAGGAGCCTTCGGCCCGCAGCGACATCACGCCGCCCTTGCCGACCTGCCAGTCGTACTGCGCCGCCACATTGCCCGACTCCTGCGGCGAGGCGTTGAGGCGGTTGCCGCTGGCGTTGACGGTGATGCCGCCGGGGCCGGAGGCCTTGGGGAAGCTCTTGTAGCGCGCATCCAACCACGACAGGTTGGCGGTCAGGGTCAGGCCGGACATCGGCTTGGCCACGCTTTCCAGCTCCACCCCGTTGATGCTCGCGGTCGCCGCGTTGCTGATGTCGGTCACCCCCGGGGTGATGAAGTTCTGCACCTGTAGGTTGGTGTAGTCATAGTGGAAGCCGGTGGCGTTCACGCGCAACCGGTGATCCAGCCAGTCGGTCTTCAGGCCCGCTTCGTAGCTCCAGATGCTTTCCGGCGCGAAGCCCTGCGAGGCAAAGACGGTCGTGGAGGTCTGGTTGAAGCCGCAAGATCTGCAACTCTACCTGGCCATTACCATTCTGA
>JAQGII010000106.1 GCA_028291305.1 Caulobacteraceae bacterium | reverse complement strand
AGCACGAAGTCGGCCTCCTCGAAGGAAAACAGGTCGGTCTTGTCGGCGATGTGCATGACGGGCAGGGGGCGGGGCTGGCGCTGCAGCTGGGTCTGCGCCTGCTCGATGTGGTTCAGATACAGGTGCGCGTCGCCGAAGGCATGCACGAACTCGCCGGGTTGCAGCCCGGTGGCGCGGGCCATCATCAGGGTCAGCAGGGCGTAGCTGGCGATGTTGAACGGCACGCCGAGGAAGACGTCGGCGGAGCGTTGGTAGAGCTGGCAGGACAGCCGGTCCACGCCCTCGGTGTCGGGGGCCACGAAGAACTGGAACAGGCAGTGGCAGGGCGGCAGGGCCATGTCGTCGACGTCGGCCGGATTCCAGGCCGAGACGATATGCCGGCGGCTGTAGGGATTGGTCTTCAATCCATTGACGACATTGGTGATCTGGTCGATCACGCGGCCGTCCGGCGCAGCCCAGGAGCGCCACTGCTTGCCATAGACGGGTCCGAGCTCGCCGGCTTCGTCGGCCCAGGCGTTCCAGATGGACACCCCGCGTTCCTGCAGCCAGCGCACGTTGGTGTCGCCGCGCAGGAACCACAGCAGTTCCACGACGATCGACTTCAGATGCAGCTTCTTGGTGGTGAGGAGCGGAAAGCCCTGGGTCAGGTCGAAGCGGATCTGGCGGCCGAACACGCCCTTGGTGCCCGTGCCGGTGCGGTCGGAGCGTTGCGCGCCGTTGGCCAGGATGTCGCTCAGCAGGTCGAGGTACTGCTGCTCGGGGCGCCCGTGGGCGAGGAGGGGGGGGATGGCGTTCATGGCGAAGCCGAGGGTAGCGCGCGAATCGCGGTTGGCGATTCGATAAGTGCGGGTCGGCCTAACAACCCACAACAAAACCCCTCTCCCCGGCGGGGAGAGGGTAGAGCCTTCCCTTCTCCCCGCCGGGGAGAAGGTCGATCAGTACATGTGCTGCCCGCCGTTGAGCGACAGGGTTGAGCCGGTGATGAAGCCGGCGTCTTCGCTGCACAGGAAGGCGACGCCGCGGGCGATCTCGTCGGCCCTGCCCAGGCGGCCGACGGGGATCTTGGCGACGATCTTCTCCAGCACGTCGGGCGGCACGGCCGCGACCATGTCGGTGTCGATGTAGCCGGGGGCCAGGGCGTTGACAGTGACGTTCACGCGCGCGCCTTCCTGGGCCAGGGCCTTGGTGAAGCCGTGGATGCCGGCCTTGGCCGCGGCGTAGTTGACCTGGCCGTATTGGCCGCCCTGGCCGTTGATCGAGCCGATGTTGACGATCCGCCCGTACTTGCGCTCGCGCATGCCGGGGAACACGGCCTTGGCCATGTTGAAGCAGCCGCCGAGGTTCACGTCGATGACCTCGCGCCACATCTCGTAGGTCATCTTCAGGATGGTGCCGTCGCGGGTGATGCCGGCGTTGTTGACCACCACGTCGACCGGACCGAGTTCATCGGCCACGCGCTTGCAGCCCGCCTGGCAGGCCTCGTAGTCGGACACGTCCCATTTGTAGACGGCGATGCCGGTGCGCTGGGTGAAGGCCTGGGCCTTCTCGTCGTTGCCCGCGTAGTTGGCCGCGACCTTCATCCCCTGCTCCTTCAAGGCCAGGGAAATGGCTTCACCGATGCCTCGGGTGCCTCCGGTGACGATCGCGACTCGGGACATGGCGTCTCCTCCCTTTGGCCGGTCATACGCCGGCTGACGCGGGGCGATCATGCGCCGCCGCCGCTGGAGCAACAAAACCCTATCCGATATGGCATTGCTAGCCTGCAAACCCGCCCGACCGCAGGAAAGCCTCCTCCTCCGCGGCGCCGTGGCGGCCCAGTTCGGCGTTGCGGCGTGGAAAGCGTCCGATGCGGCGGACTTTCGGCCGCATAATCCCGTTCAACCGCAGTTCACGTGCCGGGCCTCATCCTGGCCAAAGTAACGCACCGGGCGGGGCCTGGTCGGGAGACGAGCATGAAATACGTGATGACAGCCGCCCTTGCCCTGTCCTTGATGGCCGGCGGCGCGGCGTCCGCCCAGGATCGCCATGACGACCGCGGCGGCCGCGGCGGCGACCATGGAGGCGGTGGCGACCGTGGAGGTGGCGACCGTGGCGGCGGTGGTGGGGGGCCGCACAACCGGGCCGGCCAGCCCCTGATCCAACAGCAGCAGGCCCCTGCGCCGCAGCCCCAGCTCCAGGGACGTCCCGAAGGTCAGCAGCCGAGGTCCGGGCAGGGTTTCGACCGGGGCCAGGGCGGACGCGATCGCGGACCCGGTCCGCAGCAACGCTTCGACCGTGGCCGTGCGGGTCCCGGGCCCGACCAGGGCTTCGATCGCGGCCGGCAGGGTCCCGGTCCAGGTCAGAACTTCGATCGCGGCCGGCAGGCGGGGCAGGGCCAGAACTTCGAGCGCGGCCGGTCCCGCCCCGGCGGGTTCCTGGACAACCGCCACTGGAGCTTCAACCAGCGTTTCCGCGGCCCGGCCTACCGCTACCCGCGCGGCTACGGCTACGAGTACTGGGGCTTCGGCGCCTTCCTGCCGCTGGCGTTCCTGACCCAGGACTACACCCTGTACGACTACTGGATCTACGGCCTGCCGGCGCCGCCTCCGGGCTATCACTGGATCCGCGTGGGGCCGGACGCCCTGCTGGTCCGCTACGGCGACGGCTACGTCCTGGATGCGGCCTACGGCCTGTTCTACTAGCGGAGGCGGGCGGGCCGCACGGCGGCTCGCCCCTCATTCGTCATCCCCGGCCGCGCGCCGGGACGCGGGTTCGCAGACGATCCGGGCCGCCGCCGACTTGACTAGAGGGCAAAAAACCGGTCGAAAGCGCGCGTTCAACAGGCCCCGGATCGTGCGGCCTGATTTTTCGCGCCCCGGAGACATCATCATGCGCGTCTACTACGACCGTGACGCCGACCTCGCCCGCCTGCTCGACAAGAAGATCGCGATCGTAGGCTATGGCTCGCAAGGCCACGCCCACGCGCTGAACCTGCGCGACTCCGGTGTGAAGAACGTCGCCGTTGCCCTGCGCGCCGGCTCCGCCTCGGCCAAGAAGGCCGAAGGCGAAGGCCTGAAGGTGATGACGGTGGCCGAGGCCGCCGGCTGGGCCGACCTGCTGATGATCCTGGCCCCCGACGAGCATCAGGCCGAGATCTACAAGACCGACATCGCCCCCAACATTCGCGACGGCGCGGCCCTGCTGTTCGCCCACGGCCTGAACATCCACTTCGGCCTGATCGAGCCCAAGGCGACCATCGACGTGCTGATGGTCGCCCCCAAGGGCCCCGGCCACACGGTGCGCGGCGAATATATGAAGGGCGGCGGCGTGCCCTGCCTGATCGCCATCCACCAGAACGCCTCGGGCGGCGCCCACGAGCTGGGCCTGGCCTATGCCTCCGCCATCGGCGGCGGCCGTTCGGGCGTGATCGAGACCAACTTCCGCGAGGAATGCGAGACCGACCTGTTCGGCGAGCAGGCCGTGCTGTGCGGCGGGCTGGTCGAACTGATCCGCGCCGGCTTCGAGACCCTGACCGAGGCGGGCTATGCCCCGGAGATGGCCTATTTCGAGTGCCTGCACGAAGTGAAGCTGATCGTCGACCTGATCTACGAAGGCGGCATCGCCAACATGAACTACTCGATCTCCAACACCGCCGAGTACGGCGAGTACGTCAGCGGCCCGCGGGTGGTGACGGCGGAGA
>JAQGII010000062.1 GCA_028291305.1 Caulobacteraceae bacterium | reverse complement strand
GTGGAGACCACCGGCCGGCCGCCGGCCAGGTATTCCGGCGTCTTGGTGGGGCTGATGAAGCGGGTGGATTCGTTGATGGCGAAGGGCATCAGCGCCACGTCCCAGCCCGCCAGATAGGCCGGCAGTTCCGCGTAGCTCTTGCCGCCCAGGTAGTTGATGTTGGGCCGTTGCGGCAGGTCCGCCGGGTCGATCTTCGCCACCGGACCGACGATCACCAGGGTCCACTGCGGCCTGGCGTCGGCGAGGTGCGCCAGCAGCTCCAGGTCCATCCGCTCGTCGACCACGCCATAGAAGCCCAGGCGGGGGCGGGGCAGGGCGGCCTGGTCGCGCGGCTCCAGCCCGGCGTCGAACGTGCGGGCCTGGGCGAAATGGGCCCGGTCGACGCTCGAGGGGAAGGGATGGATGTTGGCGTGCTGGCCCTGCTTGGCTTCGTAGAGACTGTAGCCGCCGGTGAAGACGACGTCGGCCTCGGCCATCAGGTCGCGCTCCAGCTGGCGCAGTTGCGGCGGGGCGAACTTGAAGTTGGAAAGCTCGTCCATGCAGTCATAGACCACCGCCGCCGCTTCCACGTGGCGCGAGAAGCCGAGCATCATCGGCGTGTAGTACCAGCGGATCGGGCGTTCGACCTTCTCGTCGGCGAGGAAGCCGTCCAGCAGTGCGCGCAACACGGTTTCGCGTTGGGCGCCCTGCAGCGTCTCGGGCAGGCGTGGGGTGGCCACGATCACGCCGCTCTTGGCGCAGACGCGCGTATCCACATGCGGCCGGGCGTCCGCCGTCGCCGCGACCGGCTCCTCCCAATAGATAACCCGGCGCGAGGCGGCAAAGCGGGTCATCAGGTGCTGGGGACGCTGGAACACGAAATCCCATCGAAGGTGGGAAAAACAGAGAAGGGCCTCACTCCCTGGGTCGATCAGCGCGGCGGGGTGAACTGAAAACGCACTCTTTGGCGCATAGGACCTAGGCAGGAGCTCGTGCACGCCTGTCTCCTTCAATCGACTGGGTGGGGTGTGGATCTCCGTCGCTTAACTGATTAGCTCAGGATTAGTTCCCGAAGCTGGCCCGCCGGGCCCCGCCCGGGCGGTTGTTCGAAGCCAAGACCTATCTATCGAGCGTCGGAAATCCGACTTAACATTGTTTATACGCCAGCTTCTTCGGCGGTGCAGCAAGGTTTATTACTGATAAACACTTCGTGATTAACCCAACATGGCCGGGCGGCCCAGCCTATTGTTCAAGTCTTCATGGGCTTTCCGGTCAAGCTACTCTTTGCGAGCGCCGCCGCCGCCGCGACCGACGCTTGGCGGTGTTTCCGATGCACAGGTCACCGGCAACCTCATGCTAGTGTGAAGCGTTGCAGTGTCGGAATCGGAACCGCCCCCCACCCATGGAACACCCTGCAGACTTCCAGCTGCTCCAGGCCGATGGAGGCTTGCGGGCGGTGCTCACCGGCGACTGGACGTCACGGACGCTCGGCGACGCGGCCGCCCGCCTGCGCGCCGTCCTGGAGGAGCGCAAACCCCAGGTCGTGGACCTGACCAAGGTCGGCCGCATCGACACTCTCGGGGCCTTCGCGGTCGTCCGCGCCACCGACACGGCGGACGCCCAACGCGCGCTGGAGGCGCGTCCCGAAACCCAGCGCCTGCTCGACCTGGTGGCCAAGGCGTCCCAGAGGCCCGACGAACCGCCGCCGCCGCGAGTGTCCGCCTGGACCCATTTCCTCGAGCGGCTCGGTCGCGGCCTGGTCAACCTGGCCTGGGAGGGTTTCGAGACCCTCGCCTTCACCGGCCGCATCCTGACCGCCACCGGCCGGCTGATCGTCAACCCGCGCCGCTTCCGCGCCGCGCCCTTCGTGGCCCTGGCCGAACGTGCGGGGCTGGACGCCCTGCCCATCGTGGCGGTGACCTCGTTCTTCATCGGCGCGGTGATCGGCCTGCTGGGCGCGCACATGCTCAGCCAGTTCGGCGCCCAGGTGTTCGCGGTGGAGCTGATCGGCATCGCCGTGCTGCGCGAGTTCTGCATCATCATCACCGCCGTGCTTCTGGCCGGGCGCTCGGCGTCCAGCTTCGCCGCCGAGATCGGCTCGATGAAGATGAACCAGGAAATCGACGCCATGCAGGTGATGGGCGTGGACCCGTTCGAGGCGCTGGTGCTGCCCCGCTTCATGGCCCTGCTGGCCATCATCCCCTTGCTGACCTTCATCGCCGCCGTCGCCGGCCTTGGCGGCGGCATGGTCGTGACCTGGGCGGTGTTGGGCCTCAGCCCCGACTTCTTCGTGCAGCGGATCACGGACGCGGTGGGCGTCAGCCACTTCTGGGTCGGCCAGAGCAAGGCGCCGGTGATGGCCATCGTCATCGCCGGCATCGGCTGCCGCCAGGGCATGGAAGTGGGCGGCGACGTGGAATCCCTGGGCCGGCGGGTGACGGCGGCGGTGGTGCACGCGATCTTCTCGATCATCATGATCGATGCCATTTTCGCCCTGATCTACATGGAGCTGAACATTTGAGCGCCGAGAGCCTCGACGTTCCCGAGCGCCCGCCGACCGCCGCGGATGAGCCGCCGCCGATCGAGGTGCGCGGACTGGTCTCCGCCTTCGGCGACCGCACGATCCACGACGGCCTGGATCTGACCGTCAACGCCGGCGAAGTCCTTGGGGTGGTCGGCGGCTCCGGCGCCGGCAAGTCGGTGCTGCTCAACAGCATCATCGGCCTGAAGGCTCCCGAGGGCGGCCAGATCAAGGTGTTCGGCGTCGACATCAACCGCAGCTCGGACGCCGAGCTGGAACTGATCGAGCAGCGCTGGGGCGTGCTGTTCCAGAACGGGGCGCTGTTCTCCAATCTCACGGTGCGCGAGAACGTCGCCGCCCCCTTCTTCGAACACACCAAGATGACGAAGGCGGAGATCTACGAGCTGGCCGATCTGAAGATCGGGCTCACCGGCCTGCCGCCGCACACTGGCGACCTCAAGCCCGCGGAACTGTCGGGCGGGATGCGCAAGCGCGCCGGCCTGGCCCGCGCCCTGGCGCTGGACCCCGACCTGCTGTTCCTCGACGAGCCGACCTCGGGTCTGGACCCGATCAGCGCCGGCGCCTTCGACGAGCTGATCGGCGACCTGTCGGAAAGCCTGGGCCTGACCGTATTCATGATCACCCACGACCTGGATTCCCTGTACGCCATCTGCGACCGGGTGGCCGTGATCGCCGACAAGAAGGTGGTCGCGGTGGGGACCATTCCGGAACTGAAGAAAGCCGCGCACCCCTGGATCCAGGAATATTTCAACGGACCGCGCGGCCGCGCGGCCGCCACGGCCAAGGGCGACGAGCCCCAAGGAGCTGCCTGATGGAGAGAAACGCCAACTATGCGATGGTCGGCTTCGCCTCCCTGGTCCTGTTCGTGGGTATGGCGGCCTTCGTGCTGTGGCTGTCGCAGGTGCGGTTCGCCCGCGAGTACGATGTCTATGACATCGTCTTCGACGGACCCGTGCGCGGCATCTCGCAGGGCGGCGAAGTGCACTTCAACGGCATCAAGGTCGGGGAGGTGACGCGCATCGCGCTGGATCCGGTCAACGCCAGCCGGGTGATCGCGCGCATCAAGGTGACGTCCGACGTGCCGATCCGCACGGACTCCTACGCCACCCTGGAGGCCCAGGGCATCACCGGCGTCAACTATGTGCAGATCACCGCCGGCACGCGCACGCGCCAGCTGCTGAAGGCAGTCACGCCCCGCGGCCAGGTGCCGGTCATCCGCAGCCAGAAAAGCGCCTTGGCCGACCTGCTGGAAGGCGGCGGCACGGTGCTGCAACGCAGCGTGGAGGCGCTGGACCGGGTCAACCGCCTGCTGTCGGACTCCAACCTGAAGACCGTCACCGGCATGGTCGAGGACATCCACTCGGTCACCGGCGAGCTGCGCGAGCGCAGGGCCATCATCACCGACGCCCAGCACGCCCTACAGAGCATGGACATCACCCTGCAGAAGGTCGGCCAGCTCAGCGACTCCACCAGGGGGCTGGTGGACGGCGACGCCAAGAGGACCCTGGAGAACCTGGCTTCGGCCGCCGACGACCTGAAGCAGACGTCGCACAAGGCGCAGGAGATGTTGTCCAAGCTCGACGGGCCCACCACCGACTTCGCCACCAACGGCCTGCCGCAGCTGACCGCCACCATCGGCAGCCTGCAGACGGCTACCGAATCCATCAACCGCGTGCTCAACGAAGCCGAGCTGAGCCCGGGGGCGCTGATCTCCAAGCCGCCGGCCAGGGAAATCGAGGTCAAGCCGTGATCCGCTGCACACCGTCGTCTTCGATCCGCCTGGCGGCCTGCACCCTGCTCCTGCCCCTGGCGCTGGGCGGCTGCATCTCGGTGTTCCCCAAGACCAAGCCGGTCCAGCTGTACCGCTTCGGCGACGCCATTGCCGCGCCGGCCGCGCCCGCCCCCGCCTCCGGGCCCGTGGTGACGGTGCTGAAGGGGGCGACGATCTTTCCGCCCGCGGCGGCCGGCGACCGGATGCTGACGGCGACGGGCAGCCAGACCGCCTACATCGGCGGCGCCCGGTGGGTGGCCCCGGCTTCGGTCATGTTCGACGACGCCCTGCTGCGGGCCTTCGATGCGCCCGGTTCGGTGCGGCTGGTGGAGCGGGGCGAACCGCTCGCCGCCGTCAGCACCCTGCGTCTGGACGTGCGCGCCTTCGAGGCGCGCTATCCGGGCCCGACGGTGGTGCTCCAGGTGCGCGCCACGCTGATCCGCAACGTCGACCGCACCATCATCGGCGAGAAGATGTTCGACGCCAGCGTGCCGGCCTCCGACAACCGGCAGGGTGCGATCGTGGCGGCCTTCGACGGCGCCGCCGACAAGGTGATCGGCGACATCCGCGGCTGGACGGCGGCGACAGCTCGTTGAAAACCGGCCAACGAGCGTAGCGAGGCCGTGCCGGGGACCCATGGACGCCGAGGCTCGGGTCCTCGGGACAAGCCCATGGATGACGACTTGGCTAGGCCGGCTCCAGCCCCGACAGCCGCCGCGCGGCGATCAGGGTGTTGTTGAGCAGGCAGGCGATGGTCATCGGGCCGACGCCGCCGGGCACCGGCGTCACATGGCCGGCGACCTGCAGGGCCTCGTCGAAGGCGACGTCGCCGACGATGCGGGTCCTGCCGGCCGCCGCCGCTTCAGGGTCGCGCGCGGGAAGGCGGGTGATGCCGACGTCGATCACCACCGCGCCGGGCTTGATCCAGTCGCCGCGCACCATCTCCGCGCGGCCCGCGGCGGCCACCAGGATGTCAGCCTGACGGCAGACGCCGGGCAGGTCCACGGTGCGCGAATGGGCGACGGTCACCGTGCAGTCGGCGCCCAGCAGCAACTGGGCCATCGGCTTGCCCATCAGGTTGGAGCGGCCGACGACCACGGCGGTCTTGCCGGTCAGGTCGCCCAGCACGTCCTTGATCAGCATCAGGCAGCCCGCGGGGGTGCAGGACACCAGGCCCGGCAGGCCCGAGGCCAGCCGGCCGGCGTTGGTCACGGTCAGGCCGTCCACGTCCTTGTCCGGGTGGATGGCGGCGATCACCGGGGCGGCGTCCAGGTGGCCCGGCAGCGGCAGCTGCACCAGGATGCCGTGCACCGTCGGATCGGCGTTCAGCCGCGACACCAGATGGATCAGCTCGGCCTGGGACGTGGTGGCCGGCAGCCGGTGGGTTTCCGACCGCATGCCGGCGGCTTCGGTCTGCTCGCCCTTGCTCCGGACGTAGATCTGGCTGGCGGGGTCCTCTCCGACCAGCACCACGGCCAGGCCCGGCTGGATGCGATGCAGCGCCTTGAGCTTGGCGACCTCCTCGCCCACCCGCGCCCGCAATCCGGCCGCGAACGCCTTGCCGTCGATGATCCGCGCCTGCGCCATGTGCCGTCCTCGCCCAATTCCGCGCTCTGCCTAGAGCCGCCTCCCTCCCGTCGCAAGCTGCAAACTTTCGCCCGAGCGTCCTAATCTTCCAGGTTGTGTCGCGAAAAACTAAGGCCTAGCTTGCGAAAATCAAATTGCGGCGAATTTGCGGCAATTTGGTCGAAACCGAACGTGTTGCCCATCTCTACGAGTTGGAATCAGCAGAATTCTCGGCTGTTCACCGCCATATTGTTGCGGTGATGAAATGTAAATCTCCCAAATCTGGGACAAAATTTGAAGTTTTTCTTAGAAACACAGCCGCCACTAGAGTGGTGGGTTGTTCATCGGGCGACGTAACGTCGCTTTAGCGGGGGCTAACATGAACAGATACCTGAATACCGGCGCGGTCCGCGCCGTTGCGATCCTGTGCGTCACGGCTAGCCTTGGCGCCTGTGCAACCGTGACGCGTGGCACGAGTGAGGCTTTCGTCGTCCAGACCGATCCGGGCGGCGCGTCGGTGAAGACCAACATCGGGTTCGCCTGCGACCAAACGCCGTGCACCTTCAAGATGCCGCGCAAGTCGGACTTTGACGTGACGATCGCCAAGCCGGGCTATGTGACGGTCAATACCCACGTCACCCACCACACGGCCAGTGGCGGCGCCGCCGGCATGGCCGGCAATGTGCTGGTCGGCGGCCTGATCGGGATCGGCGTCGACGCCACGTCCGGCGCCACTCAGGATATCATCCCCAACCCCCTCATCGTGAAGTTGGAAGTGGACGCCAAGGCGGCGGCCAAGGTCGCGGAAGCAAAATAACGGGCCTGGCGGGGAATGGTCGCCGATCCCGGCCAGCCCCGTGCCGACGTGTCCGTCGGCGCAAGCCAGCAACAAAAAAGGCGGGCCGCGAGGCCCGCCTTTTCTCAATCCGCACCGCGGTGGCCGATCACATCTGGTGGTCGGCCATGCAGGCGAACTGCTTCAGGTCGTAACCGGGCTGCTTCTTGAGCGTAAACGCCGCGGTCCAGGGCTTGGTGTAGAACTCCGGATCGTCGATCGTCACCTTGCCGGCGATGGTCTTGCCGTCGGCCGACAGGGCGTAGCGTTCCTGGGTCTTCAGCTTCATGCCGTGCGGCAGGCCGGAATAGTCCAGCCAGGTCTGGTCGTTGTAGTTGATGCTGTCGATCGCCAGAGTCTTGCCGTCCCACTTGGCGGTGGGGTGGCCCAGCCATTGCGGGTCGGATTCCGGATCGAGCTTCTCGCCGAAATAGGTGATGCGGAAGGTGTGATTCACCTCATGCACGAAGTCGACGTGGTTGGCGTACTGCAGGATCAGGAACGGATGCGAGCTGTAGAGCAGCCGAGGCTCGCCGTGCATCAGGCACTCGTTGATCGGGTCCGCCTTCTTGTCCGCCTTATGCTTGGCGTACGCGGCCTTGCCGGCGGCGTTCAGCGGCGGCGCGGTCCCGGCGACCGTCTTCAGCGCGGCCATCGGCCTGGCGTTGATCCACTTGCCGCTGAGGTTGGGCGTGCCGGGCTTGGGAGCGCCGAAGATGGGCGCGCCGCCGACCGGGCCCTGGGCCGCGGCCGGCAGGGCCGCCATCAGGGCGATGCCCGCGACCGCTGCCAGAGCGGACCGTTTGACGGTGGTCATCAGATCGATCTTGCTGGTCATTTGGCCACCGTCACGCCGTTCACCGACTTGTTCCGATTGTTCTCTTCGCAGGTGTATTCCGAGACCTTGATGTCGCTGCGCCAGGGGTAGAGGCGCTCGGTGGTCCACGGGTGGGTGTAGTGGTCGGGGTCGCTGATGGTGATCAGGTCGCGCAGTTCGACGCCGCCGTACTTGTTGGTGAACTTGGTGATCTCCTCGTGCACCTTCAGCTTCAGCCCGTGCGACAGGGATTCCTCGTCGACCTGGGTCTTGTCGTTGAAGTGGTCGCTGTCGATGACCAGGGTGTTGCCTTCCCAGTGGCCGCGCGAATAGCCCATGTGGGTCAGGGGTTCGTTGGCCGGGACGGGTTTGCCGTCCATATGGATGTAGCGGATGTTGTGGGCGACTTCGTTGAGGGCGATGATCATGCCCGGGGCGTAGTCGTATTGGATCGGGTAGGGCGAGGCCAGGATACGCGGCACGCCGTGGGGGAAGCAGTCGGTCGAGGCGTCGACGATCGGGGTGCCGGCCTTTTCCATGTCCAGGTGGTGTTGACGGCTGGCCGCTTCCGAGGGCGTCAGCGGCAGCAGCTTGGCGGCTTCCTCGGGGCTCTGCGGCGGGTTGGTGATCGGACGGAAGGTGCGGTCATAGCCGCGGGTCCACCAGACGCCCTGGAAGTCGCGCGGGTCCTTGGGGGCCGGGGTGGCGTTCCACACCTTGGCGTCTTCGGCGGCCTTCTTTTCGCGCGCGGCGATCTGTTCGGGCGTGGGCGGCGCGCGCTGGGCCAGCGCCATCGGCGCGGCCACCAGGGCGACGGCGCACGCGCCGGTCGCCAGTTTTGCCCAATATTCGGCTTTCAACATGGTCCTCCACTGCTCCCCGTCATGGGTGTTTTTTGCTCATTGGCCGCCGATAATCGCCCGGCGCGCGCAATTAGCGCACACCGTAGCGGCGACCAGCATGATAGGTCAACAGTCGCCCAGCGCTAGACCTGTTCGATGAGCTGGCTGATTTCTTCGGCCGCTTCCTGGAGCAGCGGAAGGAAGCGTCCGACCAGGGCGGAGTTGGCCAGGCGCTGCGCTTCGCCGCCCGCGTTGAGCGCGCCGATGACCCGCCCGCGATGGTCGCGGATGGGCACCGCAAGGGCGCGCAGGCCCACGTCCAGTTCCTGGTCGTTGATGCTGAACCCGTTGCGCCCGGCCTCCCGGATGCGCTCGCGGACCTCGTCGGGGCTGGTCACCGTGTAGGCGGTGAACTTGACCGGGGGGAAGGCGCGCAGGACGGCGTCGACCTCACCCGAATCGAGTTCGGCCAGCAGCACGCGGCCCATCGAGGTGCAGAAGGCGGGCACGCGCAGGCCGGGGGTTCCGCCCAGGGTGAGGGTGCGGGACTTGCGGGCGACGGAGGTGTACAGCACCTGGGCCCCGTCCAGCTTGCCGACGGCGCAGGTCTCGTCGACCTGGTCGCGCAGGCGGTCGAGCACGACCTGGACCGATCCTTCCGGCCCGAGGCTGCGCAGGTAGGCGCGGGCCAGCGGCAGGAAGCGGGACTCCAGCACGAAGGCCGGGCCGTCCGAGCGCACGTAGCCGACCTTCTCCAGGGTGTAGAGACAGCGCCGGGCGGTGGCGCGGGCCAGGCCGGTGACGCGGGCGGCCTCAGACACCGTCACCTTGGGGCCGTTCGACACGAACGCCTGCAGCACCAGCAGGCCGCGGGCCAGCGACAGCATGAAGTGCGGGTCGCCCGAGAAGGAATCCATCTCTGCCGCGGAGGGCGGATCGCGGGCCGGATCGGTGGCGCGGACGACGGTTCTGGCGGCGTCGCTCATCGGGACTTGGCTCTTGACGATACAACCCGTGTTCGGGTATTTTGGGCGATAATAGATCTCATGGTGCGAATATCGCTCACCCTGGGGTCAGGTCAAGCCCGTCGATGATCCAAAGCGGTCAGGCAGACGGGTGTGGGAGGTTGCATGCCGGGCTTGGCCTGGCGAAACCGAAACCCACCTTGATCTGTAGACGCCGTTCAGCAAGGCGACAGCCTGCTGCATCTAATGTTTCTGAACCACGCCTGTCGGCGGCCCTCGTAGAGATCAAAAGGAGCGTACCTATGCAAGTTTCCAAGAAGATGCTGGCCGTCGCGGGCTTTGCCGTCGCCGCCCTGGCCGCGGCGCCGGCGTTCGCGCACCACTCGTTCGCGATGTTCGACAACCAGAAGAACGTGACGCTGGAAGGCACCATCAAGGAATTCCAGTGGACCAACCCGCACAGCTGGGTGCAGA
>JAQGII010000061.1 GCA_028291305.1 Caulobacteraceae bacterium | reverse complement strand
ACACTGAGGTGCGCCAAGTCGGGCCGGGCTCGTGCCCGATCTGCGGCATGGCGCTGGAGCCGGCCACGGTGACGGCCGACAGCGGGCCCAACCCGGAACTGGCGGACATGAGCCGGCGCTTCTGGATCGGCTTGGCGCTGGCCCTGCCAGTCTTCGTCCTGGAGATGGGCGGGCATCTACTCGGCCATGCTTTCATGCTGCCGGCAAGAACATCGCATTGGATTCAGTTCGCCCTGGCGACGCCGGTGGTGCTGTGGGCCGGCTGGCCGTTCTTCCAGCGCGGCTGGACGTCGCTGGTTAGCCGGCGGCTCAACATGTTCACCCTGATCGCCATGGGCGTGGGCGTGGCCTGGACCTACAGCGTCGTTGCTGTGCTGGCGCCGGGACTCTTCCCCCCTGCCTTCCGCGACGCCTCAGGGGCCGTGCCGGTCTATTTCGAGGCCGCGGCGGTCATCACCGTGCTGGTGCTGCTCGGGCAGGTGCTCGAACTGAGGGCGCGGGAACAGACCTCCGGCGCCATCAAGGCCCTGCTCAACCTGGCGCCGAAGACGGCGCGCCGCATCCGCGCGGACGGGGCCGACGAGGAGGTGACCTTGGACCAGATCCTGGTGGGCGACCGCCTGCGCGTGCGCCCCGGCGAAAAGATCCCCGTGGACGGCGCGCTGACCGAGGGCCGGGCATCCATCGACGAGTCCCTGGTCACCGGAGAATCCATGCCGGTGACCAAGGAGGCCGACGCCAAGGTCATCGCCGGCTCCCTGAACAAGACGGGGTCGTTCGTCATGCGCGCCGAAAAAGTGGGCGCCGACACCCTTCTGTCGCGCATCGTGCAGATGGTGGCCGAGGCGCAACGCAGCCGCGCGCCGATCCAACGCCTGGCCGACACCGTGGCTGGCTGGTTTGTTCCCGCGGTCATCGGGGTCGCGCTGCTGGCCAGCGCCGTCTGGGCGCTCGTCGGCCCCGAGCCGCGCTTGACCTATGCCCTCGTTGCTGCGGTCTCGGTGCTGATTATCGCCTGTCCCTGCGCGCTAGGCCTGGCGACGCCGATGTCGATCATGGTCGGCGTCGGTCGGGGCGC
Source organism: Caulobacteraceae bacterium (assembly GCA_028291305.1). GTDB lineage: Bacteria > Pseudomonadota > Alphaproteobacteria > Caulobacterales > Caulobacteraceae > BOG-938. The sequence goes on along the minus strand of JAQGII010000061.1, from coordinate 1,695 downwards.
CCACGTCGGCGTGCTGATCAAGAACGCCGAAGCCCTGGAGCGTTTCGAGAAGGTCGACACCCTGGTGATCGACAAGACAGGAACCCTCACCGAGGGACGGCCCGCCGTCACCGCCATCCGGACTGCGCCGGGAGTGGACGAAGCCGAACTTCTACGCCTCGCGGCCAGCCTCGAGCGAGGCAGCGAGCATCCCCTGGCCGACGCCGTGCTGCGCGCCGCCAAGGATCGCGGCCTGACCCTGTCCGAAGCGACCGATTTCGACTCCCCGGTCGGCCGGGGCGTCATCGGCGTGGTGGATGGCAAGAAGGTTGTGCTGGGCGGGGCCCCGTTGATGGTCGAGCAAGGCATCGATCTCGCGCCGCTGCAGGCGGCCGCCGAAACCCTGCGCCAGGAGGGCGCCACCGCGGTGTTCGCCGCCGTCGACGGACGCCTCGCGGGCGTCCTCGGCATCGCCGACCCGATCAAGCCGACCTCGGCAGAGGCGGTGCGCGCCTTGAAGGCGGACGGCGTCCGGCTCGTGATGATGACCGGCGACAACCGCACGACCGCGCTCGCGGTCGCCAGGAAGCTTGGCATCGATGACGTCGAAGCCGAGGTCCTGCCGCAGGACAAGGCCCAGGTGGTGCAGAGGTTGCGCGCGGAGGGCCGGGTGGTGGCGATGGCCGGCGACGGCGTGAATGACGCGCCGGCGCTCGCCGCGGCCGATGTCGGCGTCGCCATGGACGCGGGATCGGATGTCGCGATCGAAAGCGCCGGGGTCACCCTGCTGCAGGGCGACCTGCAGGGGCTGGTGCGCGCGCGGCGCCTGTCGCGGGCGGTCATGCGCAACATCCGCCAGAATCTGATGTTCGCCTTCGTCTACAACGTCGCAGGCATCCCGATTGCGGCAGGGGTGCTCTATCCGCTGACGGGACAACTGCTGTCGCCTGGCCTCGCCGCCGGGGCCATGGCCCTGTCGTCGGTGAGCGTCATCGCCAACGCGCTCAGGTTGCGCACGGTCCGCCTCTGACCAGGACGGTGCGGGCGCTGAATAACCGTCCGGCGGCGACGGCGACCGACGGCTAGGGGCTCGGCCGCAACGCCGGGTCGAGCGTTTCAGCCAGGATTTTCCGGGCCCGGTAGACCCGCGTCTCGATCGTCTTGACGGAGACGGCCAGGACAAGGGCCGCCTCCTGCTGCGACAGGCCGTCGAAAGCGGTCAGGATCAGCGCTTCCTTCAGCTTCGTCGGCAGCTGCGCCACGGCTCGGTCCAGCGTCGCCATCTCCTGGCGCTCGGCGACGGCCTCGTCGGGCGTCGGCGCGGCGTCGTGGTGGCGCATGGCGTCTTCATTGTCCTCCAGCGCCTTGGACCCGAAGAACAGCCGCCGAAAGGCCATGCGGCGTGTGCGGTCGCGCGCCTTGTTGATGGCGATGGTCCGCAGCCAGGCGCCGAACGAACGGTTCGGATCGTAGCGCGCCAGGGCCGACCAGGCGGCGATAAAGGCCTCCTGGGCCGCTTCGTAGGCTTCGTCACCGTCGCCCGTATAGCGCCGCAGCAATCGGTAGAGGGACTCCTGATGACGTTGCACGAGCACGGAGAAAGCGCGCTCGTCGCCCTTGGCCGCGCGGCCGGCGAGCGCCGCGTCGGAGGGGTCTGGGGCCGAGGTCACGGTCCCGCGGCGGTCAGCGACTTGACGACGGTGTCATCGAACTGGG
>JAQGII010000049.1 GCA_028291305.1 Caulobacteraceae bacterium | reverse complement strand
GTGACGCCCACCACCGAGGTGATGCCGACGATACGGCCCCAGCGGCGCTTCATCATGCCCCGCAGGGCCGCGCGCGACAGGCGGAAATAGGCCTCCAGGTTGACCCGGATCACCGCCTCCCAATCCTCGTCCTTCATCCGCATCAGCAGGCCGTCGCGGGTCAGGCCGGCGTTGGACACCAGGATGTCGACCGGAGCGCCGGCGGCCGCCTCGGCCTCGCCGATCAGCCCGTCCACCGAGGCTGGATCGCCGAGGTTGGCGGTGACCAACGCGGTGCGCGGGCCGAGCTCGGCGGCCAGGCTCTCCAGCGCCTCGAGGCGGGTGCCCGACAACACCACGTGCGCCCCCTGGGCGTGCAGCGACTGGGCGATGGCCTTGCCGATGCCGCCAGAGGCGCCGGTGACATGCGCGGTCTTGCCGGAAAGATCGAACATCAGAGGGTCTCCGAGAGCGTCTTGGCGAACGCTTCCAAATCTGCGGGAGTGTTCAGGGCCACGCCCTCGGCGTCCGGCGCGATGCGCTTGGCGATGCCGGTCAGGACCTTGCCCGAGCCCAGCTCGGCGAAGCGGGTCACGCCGCCCTCCTCGACCAGCCATTGGATGCTTTCGCGCCACCGCACCCGCCCAGTCACCTGCTGCACCAGCAGGTCGCGGATGGCTTCCGGATCGAGCGTCGGGCGGGCGGTGACGTTGGTCACCAGGGGCGTGCGGGGCGGCTGGATCAGGGTTGTCGCCAGGGCCTCGCGCATCTCATCGGCGGCAGGAGCCATCAGCGGGCAGTGGAAGGGCGCCGAGACGTTCAGCGGGATGGCCCGCGCGCCCAGTTCCTTGGCTTTCTCGATGGCCCGGTCCACCGCAGCCTTGGCCCCGGAGATGACCACGTTGCCGGCGTTGTTGTCGTTGGCCACCACGCACACGCCCAGTTCGGAGCCGGCCAGGGCCGCCGCCTCGGCCAGGGCCACGTCGGCCTTGGGCCCGATCAGGGAGGCCATCGCCCCCTCGCCCACCGGTACGGCCCGCTGCATGGCCTGGCCGCGCAGCTTCAGCAGGCGCGCGGTGTCGGACAGGGTGAGGGAGTCCACGGCCGCCAGGGCGGAATATTCGCCGAGGCTGTGGCCGGCGACGAAGGCGGCCCTGGCGATGTCCACGCCGAACTCGGCCTTCAGCACCCGCACCACCGCCAGGCTGACCGCCATCAGCGCCGGCTGGGCGTTCTCGGTGAGGGTCAGGTCGCTCTCGGGACCCTCGCGCATCAGCCTGGACAGCTTCTGCTCCAGGGCGTCGTCGACCTCCTGGAAGACCAGGCGCGCGGAGGAAAAGGCGTCGGCGAGGGCGGCGCCCATGCCCAGCGCCTGGCTGCCCTGGCCGGGGAAAAGGAAGGCGAGGCTCATGCCGGGCGGTCTCCGCATTCATCGGTAGCGACTCTGGCGCGGAGGGTTAGGGGATTAGGCTGCAGGGGGCAAGCGCGAGGGGCCTTGCGGGGAATGTGTTGCGCGGTCAAGGTGTCCCTCGGCCCGGCCTCGACGCTGGCGGCCCCTCGCGCCGGAGGCATCCATCGGCGCCCATAGGAGGAATAACGATGAAAGCCCGCGTTCTGGCCCTGTCCTCGGTCGCCGCCCTGGCCCTCGCCCTGGCCGTTCCGGCCCAGGCGGCCCTGGAAACCGGCGCCGCCGCGCCCGACTTCACCGCCCCGGCCTTCCTCGGCGGCAAGCCGTTCACCTTCAAGCTGGACGAGGCCCTGAAGAAGGGCCCGGTGGTGGTCTACTTCTTCCCCGCCGCCTTCACCAAGGGCTGCCAGATCGAGGCCCACCTGTTCGCGGAGTCCGCCGACAAGTTCAAAGCCGACGGCGCGACCGTCATCGGCGTGACGGCCGGCAACACCGACCGGCTGGGCGAGTTCTCCAAGGACACCAACTACTGCTCGGGCAAGTTCCCCCTGGCGTCGGACCCCGACCTCGCCATCGCCAAAAACTACAAGGCCACCCTGGCCATGCGCCCGGGCTGGTCGGACCGCACCTCCTACGTGATCAACAAGGACCACAAGATCGTCCTGGTCTACAGCGACCTGAACCCCAACGACCACGTCAGCAAGACGCTGGCGGCGGTGGAGAAGATCAAGGCGGGGGGATAGGCGCGCCAAATCCGGTCCGGGCGCCGGAAATCGAGCGTTTCCGGCGCTTTCGGGCATTGAGAGAGGACTGACGGCACCCAATCTATACAGAGGGCGGGTGAAGGAGGATTTGCGATGAAAACCTTGCTTCTTGGCGGCGCTCTGGCCGCCGTCCTGGCCGGCCTCGCCGGCGCCGCCTCCGCCGCGCCGACCGAGCCCAAGCACGCCCAGGCCAGCTGCTTCCGCTCAGCCGATTGGGCCGGCTGGCATGCGCCCGACGACAAGACGCTGTACCTGCGGGTGAACCTGCACGACATCTACCGCGTCGACCTCAGCTACGGCTCCTCCATGCTGAAATGGCCGGATTCCCATCTGGTCAGCGTCATGCACGGGTCGGACTATATCTGTTCGCCCCTCGACCTGCAGTTGAGCGTCGCGCAGAACGGAGGCGGGATGAGGGACTACCTGATGGCCAAGTCGATCACCAAGCTGACGCCGGACCAGGTGGCGGCGATTCCGAAAAAGGACCTGCCGTAAGCGGCGGGTCGCCGCCCGACAGCGGCCGACCCTTGCCCAGAGCCCCCTTTTGCCGTATTAGCGCGCCCTCTCTTGGAAGGCGGTCATTCGCGGACCCTTCAAGCTTGGGGACGTGCCGTTCCCGACGCCGCGTCTGATCCATCGTCACGGGCCGGATCTTCCGCCGCCCCCGACGCCGCCCTCCGCAACGGAAGAAGGATATCATGGCGCTTTACGAGCACGTGGTCATTGCGCGGCAGGATATCTCGCCGCAACAGGCCGAAGCCCTCAACGACACCCTCAAGGCCCTCATCGAAGCTGGCGGCGGCTCCGTCGCCAAGATCGAGTACTGGGGCCTTCGCAACCTCACCTACCGCATCAAGAAGAACCGCAAGGGCCACTATTCCCTGCTCGCCCTGAACGCGCCCTCGGACGCGGTCAAGGAAATGGAGCGCCAGCTGTCGATCAACGAAGACGTGCTGCGCTACCTGACCGTGCGCGTGGAAGAACTCGACCTCGAGCTGTCGCCGGTTCTGGCCCGCCGTGATCGCGACCGCGACCGTGGCGAGCGCCCGAGCCGCGGCTATGACGAGCTGGCGGTTTAAGGAGCACAGACATGACCGACGTTTCCGCTCCCGCCGCCGAAGCCCCCGCCGCCGGCGGCCAACGCCGCCCCTTCTTCCGTCGCCGCAAGGTTTGCCCGTTCTCGGGCGCCGGCGCGCCGAAGATCGACTACAAGGACGTCAAGCTCCTGCAGCGCTACGTTTCCGAGCGCGGCAAGATCGTGCCTTCCCGCATCACCGCGGTTTCGGCCAAGAAGCAACGCGAACTGGCCAAGGCCATCAAGCGCGCCCGCTTCCTCGCCCTGCTGCCCTACGTCGTGAAGTAAGGAGGGCGCAGCCATGAAAGTCATTCTGCTGGAACGCGTGGAGCGTCTGGGCGCCCTGGGCGACACGGTCGTTGTGAAGGACGGGTTCGCCCGCAACTTCCTGCTGCCGCGCCACAAGGCCCTGCGCGCCACCGAAACCAATCTCAAGGTCTTCGAAGGCCAACGCGCCGATATCGAAGTGCGCAACACCAAGGCCCGTGAACAGGCCGAGGGCACCGGCTCCAAGCTGGACGGAACCTCCTACATCCTGATCCGTCAAACCACACAAACGTGACTCCCCTTCTCCTCACCCTCAATCATAAACTCAAACCCACAAGCTCCAGTTTGTAATTCAATCTTCCGTAATTTATTCCACTCCCTTCCTCCTGGTTCATAGTTTTCGTAGATTTCCTCGATTTTGTTTTCCATTTCATCAAGGTATCTTCGACGGAGATCGATTGCTGCCATTGTTGAATCGTGGTCTGCGTCTGAGTCTCCCTCCGCTGTGTCTAAGGTGTCTAGACCTAGCGGAACAATCGCTTCGAGAGTCAATTCGCCGAGTCGGGTCCGTGTCGTAACTATGTCTTCGCAGATCGATCGGAGGGCCCGCTTGTGTTTGTGGAAAC
>JAQGII010000037.1 GCA_028291305.1 Caulobacteraceae bacterium | reverse complement strand
TGACGTCGGTCTGTTCGGGCGCGCGTTCGCGCGGCAGGCGCGAGGCGTGGCCGAATCCGGTCAGGTGGACGCCGCCGTCCGTCTCATCCGCCAGGACATTGGCCGGCCTGATGTCCTTGTGGATGAGACCTCGCTGATGCGCCTTGCCGACGGCTTCGGCGAGGCCGATGGCCAGGCGCAGGAAGCGGCCCGTTTCCATGGGCCGGCCCACCAGTTGCGCCAGCGGAACGCCGCGCGGATCCTCCAGGACCAGCAGGGTGCGCCCGCGCACGCGCACCAGTTCCAACGGCCGCGCCGCCCACCCGCCCTCCAGTTCGTCCTTCAGCCCGTATTCGTGGGCGAGGCGCTCTTTGGTGGCAGGCGCCGGCGGGTCGAGGAGAGGAGCCACCACAAGTACGGCGTCGCCGTGCTCGCTCCATCCTCGGGACATGAGGACATCGCCATCCTCCTGCACGCGGTCCAGATCGGTAACGGACGTCCCATATTCGAAGTCGCCGGACGCGAGCCCACGCCGAGTCGCCGGATCAGGACCCGACGTTTTCATGGGGGGCGCCTTCCCCGATGTCTAAGTCCGGCCGTGCGGGCCTCACGCGGGTCTCTGCGGGTCTCATAGCCAATTCCCAACCTCCTGCGATTGAGAAAGTTTCAAGGAGAGCCGCGATTGGGGGCTCGAAGGTCAAACGCGCCGGCGCGAGCCCGTCGGGATCGCATGGTCCGATCAAAGCGCAATGCTGGGGTTCCCGCCGGCCTGACAGCAGGATGGCAGCGCCGCCCGATAGCGACCGCGGACGGAGAATTTCTGCAGGTCTTCATCCTGCGAAATCTAAGCATGGCGCGGTCTCGTCGTTCTCGGCCCTGTTGTTGAGCCATCGGCCAACCTCCTGGCCATCAGAGTTACCGATCCCGTTCAAGGCCGCGCCGTACGAGCGCAGACGTGGCGCGCCAGAAGCTTGGGGCGTCTGGCGCGCACAGAGGACGGCCAACCTCAGGAACTCCAGGTCACCCGGCCATAATAGTAGCCGCCGTTGTATCCGAGCGGAGAATTCCCCGTGTACAGGCTGGAGGCGTAGGACTGCTGCTGGCGCGTATCGGCCGTCCCTGGGCAGGACAGAAGGTGGGCGTTCGGCCATCGCATCAGCTGACGGCCACGAAAGCCTGAAGGCCCATGTCCTGGCCTTCGTCACCGCTACAATTTCGCCAAGCACCTCAAGGCTTTGCGCTGGCGAACGCCCTACCAGGTCATCTGCGAGGCCTGGACCAAAGACCCATCAATCTTCAAGATCGACCCGCACCAGGTCATTCCGGGACTACACACCTAGGGCCTTTCCAGCTCGTCGACGGCCTATGGATCAGTTGGCGCTGTAAGAAGCTCGTCGAGACCTCCAGGAGACCAGGAGCCCTGCCGACGTGGACGTTATTCCGAGAACGCATAGCGCGCGCCATCCCCCTGCCGTCCAGCACAAGCCGACCAGCGACGACAGCAGTGCTCCGCCAGCGAACATGCCGACGGTGTAGACGGCGTTTAGCCTTGTTCTGATCGTCGCATCGAGTCCGTACAGGATCGTCCTATTAGAGATGTCGATCATCGCTGAAGCAATGTCGAGGAGAACCAAGGCCGCCGCCATGCCAACGAGATTCCCCTGACAGACCGCCATCAGCACCCACGCGAAGACAAACGCCAGGAAGGCCATGGTCCGGGCCCGACCGGGTCCGAACCGGTGCGCGAGTCGGCCGATCATCGGTGCGCCAGAGGATGCAATCACGCCGACGATTGCGACAAGCCCTATCGATTGAGTGGTCCAACCGAACGCGGGGCTCCTTAGGTAAAGGGTGAGCCCAAGCCAGAACACATTGAAGGAGCCGAAGCTCAGCGCCTGGCACATCGTGGCAGCACGCAGTTCGGCATGGTCTCGCGGGAGCCGATACATCGTTGCGAGCAGGCTGCGATAACCCACCTTCGCTTGGGGAAGCCCAGGCTCGCGCGCTTTGACCACCCTCAGCAGGCAGACCAAAATGGCCGCCATGATGACCGCGGCCGCCGCATAAACTGACCGCCAGCCAAGATACATCGCGACGGTCCCAGACGCTGTCCTCGCGAGGAGGATGCCTGCGATCACCCCACTGGTGAGCGCCCCGGTTACTTGACCCACTTGGTCGGGTCGCACCCGCTGGCTGGCGTACGGTGGCAGGAGATAGGGCGTAATGCCAAACATGCCGATGAAAAGGCATGCGCCCAGGGCCGTGTAGCCCGAATGGCTTAGGGAGAGCAGAAGCAAAGCCGCGATCTGGGCCGGGATCGCGAACAGCAGTAGCGCCCGCGTGGAAACGACGTCACCGAGCGGCAGGAGGAATGCGACGCCCATGGCCAGCCCCAATTGTGACACGGCCGGTAAGAAGCCCACCAGTCCTTCGGCAATCGACAGTTGTTTTCCAACATCCACGAGGATGGGCTGTATGTAATAGCCGTTCGCGATAGCCCCTGCGGAGGCGAAGGCGAGGAATGAAACGGCGCCGACGCCCAGAAAAGCGGGCGGGTTAATCTGGTTTCCGACTGGCCGGCTCATTGGATTGGCCCGAACCGCCCAATACTTTGCGAGGTGTTCTCGCCGCCGCCGCCGCTCATCCTGCGGTTTGCCCACCGTCAAGAACCACCGCCGAACCTGTGGCGTAGGAAGACCTGTCCGAAGCGAGCCAGCTGACCAATTCGGCCACTTCCTGTGCTTCTCCCAGGCGCCCCAATGCGGTTTTCTGCGCCAGATCCGCTGAGCCCGTGGCCATCTGGGTCTTAATCAAGGGTGTGGCGATGCGCCCGGCACAGACCGCATTCACGCGAACCCCGTACGCCCCGTAGTCGAGGGCCGCCGTGCGAGTGAGACCGAGCACGCCGTGCTTGCTGGCGACGTAGGCGCCGGTCCCGGCGAAGCCTACCATTCCGGCGATGGAGCCCATGTTGGCGATCACGCCAGACCGCTGCGCCTTCATGACCTGCAACTCGTACTTCATGCACAGCCACACGCCCGTCAGGTTAGTGGCGATAAGTCGGCTCCAGGATTCCATCTCAATCTCGTCGAGTGGCTGGCCAGCGCACCCTGCCTCGACCGTCCCGAGGCCCGCGTTGTTGAAAGCGACGTCGAGCCGGCCGAAGTCCTCGACGCACCGGGCCACCCCGGCGGCGACGGTCGCCGCGTCCGTAACGTCCATCAGGAGCGCGATCCCCCGGCCCCCGTCGGCTTCGATCTGGGCCAGCGTTTCCTCGGCAGCCCCCAGGTTCCGATCCGCCAGCGCGACGACGGCTCCCTCCCGCACAAACACACGGGCGGTCTCGCGTCCGATGCCGGAGCCGGCCCCGGTGATCAAGGCGATCTTGTTCTTCAGTTCGCCTCTGGCGGATTGGTCAATCACGACATCTCTCCGAAGGTTGCGCGGCGCGTTCGCGCCTGCTCGCGGATCAAAAGGACCAGGCACAGCGCGCCAAAGATCGGCCCCAGCGCCAAGCTGAAGAGCGCGGCCGCTAGGGATCCGGTCTTGTCAATGATGAGGCCCGCTACAAAGGGAACAACGACATTGGCCGACTGCCAGGAGGCATTGGCAATGCCCGCGGACGCCCCTAGACGACCGTGGTCCATGAAGTCGGCTAGCATGGCGCTGAACAGGGGCCAGAAGGCATAGGCGGCTATGCCAAGCAAGAAGCCGGCAATGCTGAAGCCGATCAAGGTCGATTGGACGCCGAAGAGGGCAAGGGCAGCTGGGAACACTAGCAAGCCGAGGATGACCATCTGAGGGCGGTGGCGGGCGATCCGGTCCGATAGCAGGCCGTAGAGGGGAATGGCGACCGTGCCGCCCACGCCGAAGAGAGTGGCCACGATCGCCGCATCAGCGGCGTCGAAACGGTGGCTCTTCACCAAAAGGAGATTGGAGCAGAAGGTGAAGCCGTAAGTGCCCCAACTGGCCCCGAACCCGGCCGCGCTGATCAGCAACAGTTGCCGGTCCAGGCGGGGGGCTGGCGGTGGCGAGGACGGTGAACAGGCGCGGGTGCCCGGACGAGCCGTCGAGTGGCCGACCTCCCGCACCACCAGCATGGTGATCAGGGTAACGGCCGCGGCATAGATGCCGAGCATTTCGTAGAGCCCGTTCCAGCCTAGGCGCGGGATCAGGACCGGATAGAGGAGGTTGGCAATGACGATGGCGAAGGGCCCCGCCATGGCAATCAGGGAGAAGGCGAACCCCCGCTCTCGTTCGGAGAACCAGGGGGCGACGATCTTGACGATGGCGGCGTAGAAGCTTCCCGAAGCCGCGCCCATGGCTAACTGAGTGAGCAGACCCTCGTCAGGAGTGGAGACCAGGCCAAACGTCGCCGTGGCCAAGGCGAAGGCGCCGAAGGTCAAGATAAGGACCCCGCGCCCCCCAAGCCGATCGACGAACAGACCGCCCAGGACATTCGTTGTGACATAGCCGGTGTAGAAGAAGGTGAAGAACAGGCCAAGTTCGGATGCCGAGGAGCCGAGGGAGCGGGCGGTGCTCGCCGACACATTGGTCCAGGCCAAGCGGATAAAGTAGGTGGAAAAGAACACCAGGACCATCGTGGCGAGGATCAACCACCGGTAAGGCCGCCGCCCCGGCTCCAGGGCGGCGGCCGGCGCGGCTGGCGTGAAGGCCGCCTTCTGACTTGGGTGCGCGTCAACCCGGAGCGTCAAAACTGCGCGCTCACCTGCAGGCCGACCTGACGCAGGCGTTCAACGGTGGCGCTGCTTCCGCCCCGGATCAGCGCGGAGCTCCCGGCCGCAACGAAGTTGGTGTAGAGTTGGTTGGTCAGGTTCTTGCCGTAGAGCGCGATCCGCCACTTTGCACCCTCCGGAACGTATTCCAGCCGACTGTTGACCAAGGTGAGGCCCGGTTGCTGGGCTAACGGGTCGTCGGCCGAACTGGCGTTGTAGGCGCTGCGGAAGTTGACCTCGACAGACGGCGTCAGAACGCCGTGGGGCAGTTCGAACGCATATTCCGCACGACCGGTGGCGCTCCATTTCGAGGCGAACGGCGTCGTCTGCCCGCTCAGGTCTCGAGAGCATGGACTTGGCAGGGTAAGAGATTGCTGGACGGTGCAAGTCCCGTTCGCGAAGCTGGTGTAGTGCGCATCGAGATAGGCGAGCGACCCGGACACCGTCAGAGCGTGGAAGGGCTTGGCAGACGTCTCGGCCTCAAAGCCTTGGCTTACCGAGGCCCCAGCGTTGGTGGTGATAAAACGCCCCGCCGCGAGCACCGAGACCTGCAGGTTGGCGTAGTCGGTATGGAAGGCGGTGAGGTTGAACTCGAGTCGCCGGTCCAGCCAGCGCGACTTGAAGCCCGCCTCGAAGTCCGTCGCCGTTTCGGGACGGAAGATCGCTTGAGACGGGTTGGCGCTGGTGGCCGACCAGTCGATGCCGCCGGCCTTCACAGCGCGAGCGGCGCGGGCGAAGAAATTCAGGTTCGCATCGGCGCGATAGCTGAGGACGACTTGGGGCTCGACGTGGGTTTCCGGGGCTGAGAGACCGGCAAAATTGTGGACCACGCCGCCAGCGACTGTCGGTACATAGGGATTGAACGTCGGGTTGGGAGCGCCCGAGATTACGTCGGCGCCAGTGAGGAGTTGGTCGCCCGTCCGCCACACCTTGGCCACCCGGATTCCAGGCTCCAGTTGCAGTTTGTCCGTGATCTTCCAAGTGAAGTCGGCGAATCCCGAAAATGTGGTGACCTTCATCGCCAGGTCCGTCAGACGCGCAAACGGGGGCGCTGGATTGGGAACCCCAAGGCCGGCTTGATTGAGGCTCAGGATGGTCTTCGCATCTTGCTGGCCATGATTGAAATAGGTGCCGACAAGGTAGCTGAGGTTTTCTAGTATATTTCCGGAAAGGCGCGTCTCGTTGCTGAGTTCATTATAATGGTCCAGCGTGTTGAAGAACGAGAGGGGCACCGCAGTTTGGGCTGAATTGGCACCTTGGTTCCACTGGAAATCCCAGTAGTTGGTCGTAGAGGTGATCTGGGCAAATCCGAGATCGTACTTGATCTGCCCAAAATAATTGTTCTGACTCATGTGCAGGTAGTCCGCTGGCACATTGAATGGCGAGCCCTGCCCCTTGTTCACAGTCGTGCCGAGTCCAACTACAGGTGTAAGGGGATTGTTGAGGGCATTGCCGTACGGAACCAGATCCGTGCCAGTGCTCTCGGTCTGGTCGTATTCGTACTTTAGGGTGACAGTTAGCCGATCGGTTGGCTTGGCCAGCAAGATGATGCGCCCAGCCGCGTCCCGGTTGTTTGGCCCGTAGGAGCTTTGGCCGCCGAAAATATTGTCAATCCATCCCTTTTGGAGGCTGTCGTAGTAGCCAGAGACACGGATAGACACCTTGTCGTTGACCGGAATCGTCACGCCGGCGCGCAGATTGGTCTCTCGATTTTCGAACTCGTAGAGCGCGGAGGCGTCAGCCTCATACACATCGCCCGGTTTGCGGGTGGTCAAGGTGACCGCGCCGGCTGTGGTGCTGTTGCCGAACGTTATCGGCTGGGGACCGCGCAAGACGTCGATGTTATCCAGGTCGAAAATCGGCAGGCGGCCTTGTTCGTTACGTCCGTACGACACGTCGTCGATGAACAGGCCCGTAGACTGATCGAAGGAGAAGCTTGATCCCGTCGATCCGCCGCCCCGCATTGTGCGGAACGTTCCGGTTGCGCCGTTGGCGAACGTAAAGCCGGGCACGAAAGTCGAAAGGGTGTCGAGCGAAACGATGTTTCGGGACTGCACCTGCGCGGCGGACATGGAGGTGATGGACACGGGAACCGCGATCGCCGATTCCCGAAACTTCCGTGCCGTGACCACGACTTCACCGATCTCGCTGGTCTGACCGGCATCTGCGGGTGGCGAGGCGGACACAGATCCTGCTGCGCCGTCCGAGGGACCTGCAGAAGCCGACACTGGCGGAGAGGGCGGGACCGCGCTCCCCGCTGACTGAGCAAGAGCGGGGCGAGCAGCCATCACCAGCAGAGCACTGGCGATAAGCGGCAATCGCGACGACGAAGTCCGCAATGTTTGATCGAGTGAGCGCATCCTAAACCTCCCGTTTTTTTTCATTGGACACCGGGATTGCGTCGCCGCGATCGGGAAACTCGGATGGTGCACGGGGTGCACGCTTCCCGGACCACGTCGCCGCCGTAAAATCTGCGGAGTCCTCGGCGAGCCAGCGGGCACTTAGTGCACAAGCGCCAGAACCGGATGGTCGAAGGACAGCTATCCTCTCAAGCTAGGACCCAATCGATCAGAGGCGAGCCCCGATGAGTGTCCTCTCAGCTTTGCTGTCCCACACACCACTGCGAGGCATGCTCGATCCTGAACCCATCGTGGTGGCTGAGATTGAGGCGGCCGTAGACGCCCTCAGGGCCCGCGTGACCGCATTCGACCCGGAAATCGTCTTCCTCTTCGCTCCAGATCACTTCAACGGCTTCTTCTACGATTTGATGCCACAGTTCTGTATCGGTGTAGCAGCTGAGGCTCTGGGCGACTTCGGCTCCCTTTCAGGGCCCGTCAATGTCGCAACCGTGGAAGCCGAGGCGTGCGTGCGGTCCGTCCTCGCCGCCGAGGTGGACGTGGCTATCTCCTACCGGATGCAGATTGACCACGGCTTCACTGAGCCGTTGAAGGCTCTGTTCGGATCCCTAACAAGCCCGCCGATCGTTCCGATCTTCATCAATTCCGTCGCCCCACCCTTCGCAAGCTGCAAACGCGCACGCCTGCTGGGCGAAGCCGTCGGGAAGTATGCCGCCACTCTGGATAAGCGGGTCCTGTTCGTTGGATCTGGCGGATTGTCGCACGAGCCGCCGGTGCCGCAGATCAAGGGGGCCGATCCTGAAATAGTCCGCCGCCTGATCGACGGCCGCAATCCGGACGAGGCCGTCACGACGGCGCGCCTGACCCGGCTCATGGCCGCCGCCCGCAACCTTGCGGCAGCAGACCCGGCGGTCAAGCCGCTGAATCCTGAATGGGATCGGCGGTTCATCGCCTTGGCCACGCAAGGCGATGCGCAGGTGTTCGACCAGTTCAAGAACGACGAGATCAACCGCGAGGCGGGCGCTTCGGCGCACGAAGTCCGCACATGGATCGCTGCGCTCGCCGCCACCGGAGCGGGCGAGAGGTATGAATTCCACAGCCACTACTACCGCCCGGTTCCGGAGTGGATCGCCGGCTTCGCGATCGCCTCCGCCAACCGGCTGGCGGCGTAAATGACCCATTGGAGACTTCAATGACTTTAGGCGAACTTGCAGGCTCTACGGTCGTCGTTATCGGCGGCAGCGCGGGCATTGGTCTCGAGGTGGCGCTTGGAGCGTCCGCCGCCGGCGCCAGGGTCCACGTTGCTGCGCGCAACCGGGACGCGCTTGAAAGCGTGCGAACCCGAGACGCGAAGATCACGGTCCACTCGGTCGACGCCAAGGACTTTGCGGCCTTGCAGTCGTTGTTCGAGACGATCGGCGCCGTCGATCATGTCGCCATGACCGTCCACGAGTCCGCGGCGCGACTGGGCATCGACACCACCGCACCCAACATGCACCTCGATGCTGCGGCCGAATACTTCAACGGGAAGTTCTGGAGCCAGTACCGGGTGGTGCAAGCGGCGCTGCCCCACCTAGGCCAGAACGGCTCGATCACCTTGACCTCAGGCGTGGCGAGTCGGGCCGGAATGGCCAACCACTCCATGATCGGCGCAGCGAACTCGGCGATCGAGGCGGCGGCGCGGCAACTAGCCAAGGAAATCGCGCCACGGCGGATCAACGTCGTTGCGCCGGGCGTCACGGCGACGACCACCTATGACGCGATGCCCGAAGCCGCGCGGGCGGACTTCATCCGCAAGACGACGGCGCATGTTCCGCTCCAGCGCATCGCCCAGCCGCAAGAGATCGCTCTCGCTTACCTGTTCGCCATGGGCTGCTCGTACCTGACGGGCGATATCCTGGACGTCAGCGGCGGGCAGCTGGTCGCATGAACACCGGAGAAAACACAATGACCGACGCAGTCCCGCTCATCCGTAAGACCGAACATACCGGGCTGACCGTCTCCTCCATCGACGAGGCGCTGAAGTTCTGGGTTGGGGCCCTTGGCTTCACGCTCGATTACCGCAAGACCCTCGGCGGCGGCCCGGTGATGGAAAACATCGTCGGCGTCCCCGGCGCGGACCTATCAAACGCCATGGTGGTGACGACCGACGGCTACCGGATCGAACTGCTGGAATACAGTGCCCCTGACGATCGCCGAACTCTGGTCCAGCGACCCTGCGACGTGGGGTCGGCCCACGTCACGTTCACGGTGGAGGACATGGACGAGGTCCTGGCCCGGAGCGGACTGGTAGGCTGGAAGCCGCAGGGCGAGCCCCAACGCCTCCCGAGCGGCGCCGTCGTGGTCTATGTCCGTGGGCCGGACGGCCATACGGTTGAGTTCATGCAGCCGCCGGCGCCGATGGGCGCTGAGGTGGAGGCTGCACAATGAGCCCCGCAAGCCCCGCCCCTTTCTCGTCTGTTTGGGCCGATCTGCGCCAAGTTGCCTTCACACAAGGCTTCCTGGACGCGGATGGCGTGCGGACCCGCTATCTCAGCGCCGGCAGCCCGGACAAGCCGCTGCTTCTGCTACTTCACGGCATCGGCGGCCATGCGGAGGCCTACAGCCGTACGCTCGGGCCGCATGCAGAGCACTTCTGGACGGTGGCGATTGACGCCATCGGCCACGGGTGGACCGACAAGCCTGCTATCGGCTACGAACTGCCGGACTACACCGCCCACGTCCTGGCGGTGCTGAAGGCTCTTGGCCGGGACCGCGCCCACATCTCGGGCGAGTCGATTGGAGGCTGGATCGCATCGCAACTTGCCGTGCATCATCCCGAGGTCGTTGATCGGCTTGTGCTCAATACCGCCGCTGGCTGGACAGCCCACCCGGAGGTGATGGAGCGGATCACCCGCCTGTCGACCGAAGCTGCGGACG
>JAQGII010000515.1 GCA_028291305.1 Caulobacteraceae bacterium | reverse complement strand
TGCACGATCCGGCGGCAGGCTCGACGGGCGCGAACCTTCGCCGCAGAGCCATCCTGGTTGACCGGCCATGGCGCCCGAACTATCTGTCGCCGCTCGCTGCAAGCCTTGCCCAGGTGGCGGAATTGGTAGACGCGCTGGCTTCAGGTGCCAGTGGCTTAACGGCCGTGGAGGTTCGAGTCCTCTCCTGGGCACCACCCCTTCCGGAATCCGCTGGAGTCCTGAACATCCGTGGCCAATTTCCTGCACGACGCGGACCTTCCTGACGACATCGACTTTGGCGCTTCGGTCGCCGTCGATTCCGAAACCATGGGCCTGCGCCTCGGGCGCGACCCGCTGTGCGTGGTGCAGCTGTCGGCCGGCAACGGCGACGCCCACCTGGTCCAGCTGCGCCGGCCGGCCTACGGCGCGCCAAACCTGAAGCGGGTCCTGACCGACCCGACCATCCTCAAGATCTTCCATTTCGGCCGCTTTGATATCGCCATGTTCGCCCTGCACCTTGGGGTGGTGACCGCGCCCGTCTACTGCACCAAGATCGCCTCCAAGCTGGCCCGCACCTATACCGACAGGCACGGGTTGAAAGACCTTGTGCGCGAGCTGCTCAGCGCGGAGATCTCCAAGGCCCAGCAGTCCTCCGACTGGGGCGCCGCCACGCTCAGCCCGGAGCAGGTGACCTATGCGGCCTCCGACGTGCTGTACCTGCACGCCCTGAAGACCAGGCTGGACATGATGCTCGCGCGCGAAGGCCGCGCCGAGCTGGCCCAGGCCTGTTTCGACTTCCTGCCCTCTCGCGCCCAGCTGGACCTGGCGGGCTGGGAGGACGTCGATGTCTTCGCCCACAGCTGACCCCGCGGCGCGGTTCCACGCCGCCGTGCCGCCGGGGCTCGACCCCGAGGCCATCCAGCGCCGCCAGCATCTGCGCAACCAATGGCGCCGCCACTCCTTCCTGATCCACAGCCTGCGGCGCATCCTGCCGGCGGTGGGGATCAGCCTAATGCTGGTCCTGCTCGTGTGGGGCGCGGCCAGCACGCTGTTCTGGCGGCTGGGCGCCGCGCACCCAAGCGCCGACATGCCCATCCGCATGCTCAGGCCGAATTTCCAGGGGCGCGACGAGAAGGGGAAGCCCTATCTGCTGTCGGCCGACAGCGCCGTGCGCGACGATGTCGACTCCGCGCGCGTCACTCTCGAGGCGCCGGTGTTCACCCTGGGTTCACCGGAGCAGGGCGAAACCCATGTGCGGGCGCTGCACGGGATCTACCGCGAGGACACCCGCATCCTGAACCTGACCGGCCAGGTCCATCTGGATGATTCGACGGGCAATCGCTTCGTCACCGAACATGCGGTGGTCGACCTGCAGAAGAATAATGTCGACGGCGAGCTTCATATAGAAGGCCAAGGACCTCTTGGCCGGATCGCCGCTTCGTCCTATGCCGTCAGAGACGGCGGCGCCCACGTGTTCTTCACCGGCCAGGTCAAGGCGCGGAT
Organism: Caulobacteraceae bacterium; assembly: GCA_028291305.1. Lineage (GTDB taxonomy): Bacteria > Pseudomonadota > Alphaproteobacteria > Caulobacterales > Caulobacteraceae > BOG-938. The sequence goes on along the minus strand of JAQGII010000515.1, from coordinate 6,648 downwards.
CGAGCAGCACGGCGCGGCGGGCGGCGCGAAGCCGGCCTCAGCGAAGCGCTGAGGCGGCAGACAAGGAATGAGGAGTCCCATGACACGGCTGGCGCAGGTATTGGCGGTAGCGTCCCTGGTCGGAGCGGCCCTGGCGGCCGGCGCGGCTCAGGCTCAACTCGCCGCCGGCAAGGGCCCGATCGACGTGACAGCCGACCAGCTGGAGATGGTGGATGCGCAGCATCTGGCGATCTGGCGCGGCAACGTGGAGGCCGTGCAGAACGGCAGCCGCCTCGTGTCGGACACGCTCAACGTGTACTTCCAGGGCAAACCGAACGCGCCGGCCAAGCCGGCCGCCCCTCCCCAGACCGTCAACCCCCGGGCCGGCGGCGTCGCCTCGGTGGGCGCCGACTGGGGCGCGGTGGACCACCTGATCGCCGACGGGCACGTCTTCTTCGTCTCGGACACCCAGACGGCGCGCGGCAACCACGCGGTCTATGAGCTGACGCCCGACACCATCACCATGACCGGCGACGTCGTCGTGGTGCAGGGCGACAATGTCATCAAGGGCGATAAACTGGTCATCCAGGTGAAGACCGGCCACGCCGACATCATCTCCAACGCCACCGGCCGCAACAAGCCCGAGCGGGTGCGCGGGGTGTTCTACAACGCCAACCAGGCTGCCCCGGCCCAACCGGCCGCCGCCGGTGCGGCCCCCGCCCCTGCGAAACCCGCCAAGCCCTGATGCGCCAAACGCTTCGCACCCCTGCTTTGACCGTCGTCGAGCCCGTCCGCCCAGGGCAGGGGGCGTGGTGATGAAGCACATCGCGCTCAATTCGCCGCTTTCGGTCACCGAAGGGCTGTACGTCGACACCATCGGCAAGTCCTTCGGCGACAGGCCCGTCGTCAAGAGCGTCAGCCTGCGGCTCGGGCGGGGCGAGGTGGCCGGTCTCCTGGGGCCCAATGGCGCCGGCAAGACCACCTGCTTCTACATGATCACGGGGCTGATCGCGGTCGACTACGGGACCATCTACCTGGACGGCGAGGACATCACCGCCCAGCCGATGTACCAGCGCGCGCGGATGGGCGTCGGCTACCTGCCCCAGGAAACCTCCATCTTCCGCGGCATGAGCGTCGAGCAGAACGTCATGGCCGTCGTCGAACTGCGCGAGCGCGACCGCAAGAAGGCCAAGGAGACGGTCACCGAGTTGCTCGAGGAGCTGCGCATCGCGCACCTGCGCCATTCGCCGGCGGTGGCCCTGTCGGGCGGCGAGCGGCGGCGGGTGGAGATCGCGCGCGCCCTGGCCTCCGAACCCTCGTTCATGCTGCTGGACGAACCGTTCGCCGGCATCGACCCCCTGGCCATCTCCGACATCCGCGAGGTGATCGGATACCTGAAGAGCCGCGGCATCGGCATCCTGATCACCGACCACAACGTGCGGGAGACGCTCGACATCATCGACCGCGCCTCGATCATCCACGGCGGGGAAGTCCTGTTCGAAGGCTCCCCCGACGAGATCCTGGCCGATCCCGAGGTGCGGCGCGTCTACCTGGGCGACCGGTTCAACTAGCCTGCAGCAGCGGCCAGGCCGAGCTTGGCCGCAATGCATGGGGGGCTTCGTCGCGGCCTGACGTCATACCTAACAAGGTGTGAACTGAGGAACTCGCGATGGCCTCCCTGTCGGCCGTGCTATGCGTGCATAACGAAGAGGACAAGCTTGAGGCGTGCCTGCGCCGCTTGCGGTTCTCGGACGAGATCGTGGTCCTGCTGGACCGCTGTACCGACGGTTCCGAGGCTATCGCCCGGCGCTACGCCAACCGCGTCATCGCGGGCGAATTCCCGCTCGAAGGGCCTCGCCGCGCCGCCGCAGCCGGCGCCGCCAGCGGCGATTGGATCATCGAGGTGGATGCAGACGAAGCGGTCAGCCCCGAACTGGCGCGGGAAATCCGCAGCCTGATAAGCGCAGGGCCGCAGGCCGACTATTTCCAGGTGCCGATCGATAATTTCGTGGGCGACCACCTCATTCGCCACGGCTGGGGCGGCTCGTTCGGCACGACCTCGGTGGCTCGCCTGTTCCGTCGCGGGGCCAAGAGCTGGGGCGTCGAACGGGTGCACCCCAGCGTATGTTTCCAGGGTGTCGAGGGGCCGATCCTGCGCCATGGCATCGCCCACCGGGTCGATACCGACATCGGCGACATGCTGCATCGCTTCGAACGCTACACAGCCCTGCGCGCGGCCGACCTGTGCGACAGACCCCGGGGCGGCGTGGCGTCCAACGTCTTCCGCGCCCTGCGCCGTTTCTACAAGTGCTACGTCACCCGCAAAGGCTATCGCGAAGGAGACTGGGGCGTGCTCATCGCCCTGATGGCCGCCCTCTATCCGCTGATCTCCACCCTGCGTGCGCGGCTGGAATCCACCCCTACCACCAGCCTGCTCGTCACACCGGCGCATCCGATGCCCCAGGACGTTCGCTGGGCCGAAATCGACCGCTGATGCTGGGCTGGCTGCTGCTGGCGGCGGAGCTTGGCCGCTGGGACCGATGCGGGCGGCGGCCACAGCTGTGGTGGCGCGACGACGACGCCCAGGCGGCGACGCCCGCTCTCCTTCGATTGATCGACGAAACGGCCGCGGACGCAGTGCCGATGGCGCTGGCCGTTATCCCGGAAGGGCTCTGCCCCTCCCTGGCGGCCCATTTGAACAGCCGGCCGAGGATCAGCGTGATGCAGCATGGCGCGGATCATCGCGATTGCGGCGCCTTCGAGCGGCCTTCGCAGTTTTCCGGCGACGCGACGCCGGATCAGGTCGCCGCGCGCCTTCGCCGGGGCTGGGCGCTGCTGGAAGGGTTCGAGCACCGGCTGGCGGTGTATGTCCCCCCCTGGAATGATCTGAAGCCCAATGTCGTGCAGGGCGTGGAGGCCGCCGGATTGAGGGGCGTGTCCGGCTGGGCGGGGTGGGCCGGGCGGCGTCGCGTGGACGCGCATTTGGACCTGCTGCGCTGGCAGCCTGCGCCGCGCTTCGTAGGCCGCGCCAGGTTCCTCAGGCGTCTGCGCCGCGCCCTCGCCGCGCGCCGCATCGCGCAGCGATGGGACCAACCCATCGGCCTGCTGACCCATCACCTGAACCATGATGACGCGGCATGGGCCTTCCTGAAGGCGCTGCTGGCGTTCAGGCCCCTGCGCCGGAGCGCCCAGTGGCGCGCAGCCGACGAACTGTTCGATCTAAAGCCCGCCGCCGGCCAGGCGCAGCCGTAGCCTGGCGCTGGTCGGTCAATCAGCCGCACCGCTCGTCCCTTGCAAAAACCGTTCCAAGTAAGCTTCTCTTCATAGGTCGGCGCCGAAACTCGGCGCATCGTTGGGGATTCGCGGGGGTGGAGCGCCATGGCGCTCGCGGCAAGATTGGAGCTTCGGCAGGGCCAGGGCCTTGTCATAACGCCGCAGCTTCAGCAGGCGATCAAACTCCTGCAACTGTCCAACATCGAGCTTGAGACCTTCGTCGAGGGCGAACTGGAGCGCAATCCCCTGCTCCAGCGCGACGAGCGCGACCAGGAGGCCGACGAGCGGCCCGCCGCCGACGAGGCCGCCCCGAGCATCGAGACGGTCGCCGACAGCGCCGCCGCAGCCGACATCGACGCCCACCACGACGACCTCTACGGCGACGCCTCCCCCGGCGCGCGCGACGGCGGCGAGACCGGCGAGGAGCGGCCGACCACGGCGGCGGACGCCGGCGGCAGCCTGGACTGGTCGCGCACCGGCTCGGGCGCCGGCTTCGAACTGACCGGCGAGATGGAGCAGGGCATCGCCCGCGCCAAGACCCTGGGCGAATACCTGGAGGACCAGGCCGCCCTGGCCGGCTTCGATCCGGCCGACCGGGCCGTAGCCTCGGCCCTGATCGACGGCGTCGACGACGGCGGCTACCTCCGCGCCGAGCTGGACGACATCGCCGGGCGCCTGGGCTGCGACCTGGGCCGCGTCGAGCGGGTGCTGGGCGCGCTGCAGGGGTTCGAGCCGACCGGCGTGTTCGCCCGCGATGTGCGCGAATGCCTGATGCTGCAGCTGAAGGAGACCGATCGCTACGACCCGGCGATGGCCGCCATGCTGGACAACCTGGCCCTGCTGGCGCGGCGAGACATGACCGCGCTGAAACGCGCCTGCGGCGTCGACGACGAAGACCTGAAGGACATGATCGCCGAGCTGCGGGGCCTGACCCCCAGGCCGGGCGCCGCCTTCGGCGCCGAGCCCGCCGCGCCGATCACCCCCGACGTCTATGTGCGCGAAGGCGGCGGCGGCCTGTGGCGGGTCGAGCTGAACACCGACACCTTGCCCCGCCTGCTGATCGACCACCGCTATCACGCCGTGGTCTCCGGCTCGGCCCGGTCGGTTGCCGAGAAGGTCTTCGTTTCCGACTGCATGGCCTCGGCGGGCTGGCTGATCCGCAGCCTCGACCAGCGGGCCAAGACCATCCTCAAGGTGGCCTCCGAGATCGTACGCCAGCAGGACGGCTTCCTGGCCTTCGGCGTGGAGCATCTGCGCCCGCTGAACCTGAAGACGGTGGCCGACGCGATCGGCATGCACGAGAGCACCGTCAGCCGGGTGACCTCCAACAAATACCTGGCCACCCCGCGCGGGATGTTCGAGCTGAAGTTCTTCTTCACCTCGGCGATCGCCTCGTCGGAGGGGGGCGAGGCCCATTCGGCGGAGAGCGTCCGCCACAAGATCAAGCAGTTGATCGAAGCCGAGCGCGGGGCCGAGGGCGTGCTGTCGGACGACCGGATCGTCGAAATCCTCAAGGAAGCCGGTGTCGATATCGCCCGGCGAACGGTGGCCAAATACCGCGAAGCCCTGCGCATCCCGTCCTCGGTGGAACGGCGGCGCATCCTCAAGGAGGCCTGAAAGGGCCGCCTCGCGCGCGCACTTTTTCGTTTGCCCGCGGGCCTCCGCGGCGCTTGACTCGCCTGCCCAGCGGGTCTGCTATCCCAGGCATGCAAGTCCAGATCTCAGGCAAACACATGGATGTCGGCGACGCGTTACGCTCGCGCATCTCGGATGAACTCCTGTCGAGCATCGGCAAATATTTCGAGCGCGGCGGGGATGCGGATGTGGTGGTCGGCAAGAACGGCCACAGCTTCCAGGTCGACTGCTCGGTGAGGCTGGCTTCCGGCCACCGGCTGGAAAGCAGCGGGGCCGGCGGTGACGCCCATGCCGCCTTCGGCGACGCCCTGACCAAGGTCGAGGCCCGCATCCGCCGCTACAAGCGACGATTGAAGAACCACCACCATCCCTCGGGCAAGATCGCCGAGACGGCCTCGATCATGGTGCTGCGCGCGCCGGAGACGGACGACGACGAGGGCTGGGACGAGGATATCGGCCCCGGCCAGTCGAACCATGAACCGCCCACCGGCGTGGTCATCGCCGAAACCCAGGCGCCGCTGAAGACCATGACCGTTTCGATGGCGGTCATGGAGTTGGACTTGACCGAATCCCACGCAGTCGTCTTTAGAAACGCGGCCCACGGGGGGCTGTCCGTGGTCTATCGGCGCCAGGATGGCAACATCGGGTGGATCGACCCCGAGCGGACAAAATCTTCGGTCGGGGCAGGGAGCATCTGACGCGCTGGAGCGTTTGATCCGGTCGTGTTTCACGCCTTTGGAGCTGTGGTCGGGTGGACCTGGGTGAATTGTTGGACCGCGGAGCGATCAGCGCGCGGGTGAACGCCGCCACCAAGCGGCAGGCCCTGTCGATCGTTTCGGAAATCGCCGGCCGCGCGCTCGACATGAAGGCGGCCGAGATTCTGACCAAACTGATGCAGCGCGAGCGGCTCGGGTCCACCGGCGTCGGCAGCGGTGTGGCCGTGCCCCATGCGACGCTCGAGGGCCTGGACCGCATGCACGGGGTGTTCGTGCGGCTGGAATCGCCGATCGACTTCGGGGCGATGGACGAACAGCCGGTCGACCTGATCTTCGCCCTGCTGGCGCCGGCCGACCATCCGGCCGAACATCTGCGCGCCCTGGCCAAGGTGTCGCGCGCGCTGCGCCAGGCCGACCTGCGCCAGCAGCTGCGCCAGGCCCATGGGATCGACGCCATCCGCGCCCTGATGGTGCGCGACCCCCGCTCGACGGCGGCCTGACATCGCGGCGCCGCCTTCTTCGGCAATCCCATAGCTTGGATTCGCGGCGCCCGGCGCGGCCCAGGTCTGCCCAAATTCTGGGCAGGCCCCTCGGTGCGAACACTGCGTCATTTCAGTCCAATGCTGTGGCCCGCCCGCACTTCGGCTCAGCTTATCCAAGCTTATTTTGCGGTCGGCCAAACTCTCTACAACAAAGGCGGAATGGAGATTCCCACCCGCTGACCATCGCTTGAATCAAATCGCGTTCAGGGCCGGCTTCAACGCCTGGAAAATTCGCTCATATCCTGGACGGACCGGGCCCGGCGGGGGCCGCAGAACCTCGCCCGGCGCGGCTAATCTGGCGTGAACCGGCGCGCGACGGGCAGGGATTCACAAAAATGTCAGAGCGAAAAGATCGCTTTAACCTTTTTCGGCTTTTCTTGTCGGCGGAAAACAGGTTTGTTGCTCCCTGCGCGGGGGCGGGGGAGTCTTTCTTAGGTGCTGAAACGGGCCAAAGCGCTGGTGGGTTCCATGGCCTTCGTCATGGCTTTGTCGCTGTCGACCAG
>JAQGII010000046.1 GCA_028291305.1 Caulobacteraceae bacterium | reverse complement strand
CCGGCGGGTCGACGTGTCTTCACTTGGGCTTGAGAACTCACCCGGCTCGCGGAAGACGGAGTGCTTGTCGCTGTAGAAGGCGATCGGCTTCCACAGTCAGCGCGCGGACCCGGATAGTCCGCCGTTCCAACCGGCTTTTCGAGGCGAAAGCTTTTGCCGTGCGCCGCCGCGGTCGTGGGCCGCCTAAAAAATGGCGGCAAGGCTCTCGGCAAACCGCGCCGAGCGCGGTATGGGCTGCGCCTCTCCCCCCGATCGTGTGCCTGAATGACTAAGCTTACCCCATCGAACGCGCCGACCTCACCGGCGCGCGATCCCGCTCTGCATCTCGCGCGCAAGCCGGGCGTGATCCACCTGGCGCTGGCGATGGGCGGGTTCGCCATCGGCACCACCGAGTTCGCCACCATGAGCCTGTTGCCGTACATGGCCCGGGATCTGCGCGTGGATGCGCCCACCGCCGGCCACGTGATCAGCGCCTACGCCTTGGGCGTCGTGGTGGGCGCGCCGCTGATCGCGGTGGCCTCGGCGCGGATCGCCCGACGGTCGCTGCTGATCGGCTTGATGCTCGTGTTCGCCTTGGCGAACGGGCTGTCGGCCGTCGCGCCCACCTACGGCTGGATGATGCTGTTCCGCTTTCTGAGCGGCCTGCCGCACGGCGCCTACTTCGGCATCGCCTCGCTGGTGGCGGCCTCAGTGGTTCCGCAAGACAGGCGGACCGCCGCGGTCGGCCGCGTCCTGCTGGGGCTCACCGTCGCCACCCTCGTCGGCGTGCCTGTCGCCAACCTGCTCGGCCAGATCGTCGGCTGGCGGTGGGGTTTCGCCATCGTCGCCGTGCTCGCCCTGATCACGGCGGCCCTGGTCGCGGTGTTCGCGCCCCGCGACCGCGCGCACGCTGCCGCGAGCCCGTTGCGGGAGCTGGGCGCGCTCGCCCGACCGCAGGTGTGGCTGACGCTCGGCATCGGCGCCGTGGGCTTCGGCGGCGTCTTCTCCGTCTACACCTATCTGACCTCGACCTTGATGCATGTCACGGGCGCGGCGCCGAGCGCGATTCCAGCGGTGCTGATGGTCTTCGGCGTGGGCATGACCCTGGGCAATCTGATCGTGCCCCGCTTCGCCGACAGGGCGCTGATGCCGACCGCCGGCGCGGCGCTGCTCTGGTCGGCGGCGGTGCTCGCGCTTTACCCGCTGGCCGCGCACAGCCTCGTCGCCATCGCCCTCGACCTCTTCGGCGTCGGTCTGGGCTGCGCGCTGGCGGCGGTGCTGCAGACGCGCCTGATGGACGTGGCCGGCGACGCCCAGGCCCTGGCCGCGGCGCTCAACCACTCCGCCTTCAACACGGCCAATGCGCTCGGGCCCTGGCTGGGCGGCATGGCCATCGCGGCCGGCTACGGCTGGAGCTCGACGGGTTGGGTGGGTTGCGCCTTGGCGTTGGGCGGCCTGCTGGTCTGGCTCGTGTCCTGGCGCGCGTCCGCAGCCGACGACGCAACGCCGCAGCCGGCCCCCGAGGCGGTCGGCTGATTCCGCGCGAAACCGTCCTACTTTAGCGGCCTCTTCTCAAGCTTTCGCGCCAGGGTCCGCCGGTGCATCCCAAGCCGTCGGGCCGTTTCCGAGATGTTGAAGTCCGTCTCGACGAGCGTCTCGTGTATGCGCTCCCATTCCAAGGACTTGATTGAGGTCGGGCGGGCTCCGATGGGCGCTGTCGTATCTCCGGCGCGCTTGGCGAAGGCTTCTTCGATGTCGTCGCCGTTGGAGGGCTTGGCCAGATAGTGACAGGCGCCGAGCTTGATGGCCTCGACGGCGGTGGCGATGCTGGCGAAGCCGGTCAGCACCACGATCAGCATGGACGGATCGTGCTCATGCAGCGCCTGCACGCAGGCGAGGCCGGACTCTCCGGCCAGCTTGAGGTCCACGACCGCGTATTGCGGCGCCCAGTGGGTCAGCAACGCCTGGACCTGCTGCAGGCGCGAGGCGTGCTCGACGTCATAGCCCTTTCGCTCGAACGAGCGCTGCAAGGTGGCGCTGAACTTCGCGTCGTCCTCGATGATCAGCAGACGTCGGGCCTGGCTCATGCGCTCCTCTCGATCGTCAGGCTCGCCAACGGCAGGCGCACAGTCACAACGGCGCCGCCGTCGTCCCGGTTTCGCGCCTCGACCTGGCCGCCCAGCTTGCGCACCACATTGACCACCAGGAACAGGCCGAGCCCCCCGCCCAAGCGGCCCTTGGTGGAGTTGTAGGGCGTGCCGAGGCCCGCCAGCATCTCCGCGGTGAACCCCGGTCCGGCATCGGAGACGGCAAACTCCAGTTCGCCCTCCACCTGCCGCGTGCGCATGGCCACCCTCTCCGGCGAGGCGTCCAGGGCGTTGTCCAGGAGGTTGTGCAGCGCCTGCTTCAACGCGGAGTCCGCGACAATGATGGGGTTGAGGTCCAGCGCGTCGTGGTACGCCGCGTTTGCCGGCGACCGCGTGACCCGCCATTCTTCGAAGACGTCGGCGACATAGGCGCGCAGCGGGGCCGCGCTGGCGTGTTCACCGCGAACCTCGCCGGCCGAGATCAGCACGCCAGAGACGATCGCTTTGGAGCGGGCCAGCTCGGCCCGCATCAGCTCGATGTCCTGCGCCAGTTCCAAGTTGCCGGTCAGTTCCGGCATCCTGCGCCAGTCGGCCAGGATGACGTCCAGGGTCGCCAGGGGCGTGCCGAGCTCATGCGCCGCACCCGAGGCCAGCAGGCCCATGCGGACGATATGGTCTTCCTCCGCCGCCTGCTGGCGCATGTCGGCCAGCCGGGCGTCGCGCAGCCTGAGGTTGGCGTTGATGCGGCTGATGAAGACGACCAGCAGAACCGCATTGAGCGCGAAGCAGATCACCGTGCCGGCCGTATAGAGATCGTAACGCGACAGGCCGCCGGCCGGCAGGGCCAAGGGGCGGTGATAGAACGCCAAGGAGCCGAAGCACAGGATCGCCACGCCTATCATGGCCCACACCGCCCAGGCGTCGAGCAGCACCGCGCCGAGGATTACCTGCAGCAGGTAGAGGGAGGCAAAGGGGTTCCTCGCCCCGCCGCTGAGGTAGAGCAGGCCGGTGAGCGCCAGCGCGTCGAGCGTGAGGCTGAAGAACAGTTCGGGATTGGTGACCGGCAACGGAACCCTGAGGCGGATGGCGCTGGCGACGTTGGCCGCGAGGAGGGCGGTCAGCACGCCGCCCATCGCCATCAGCGGCAGGTGGATGTGCAGCCCGAACTGCACCACCGCGATGGTGATGATCTGGCCGGCAACGGCGATCCAGCGCAGCTGGATCAACTGGGCCAGGTTCTTGCGGGCCGCGGCTGCGGTCAGCGGCGTCTGGTCCCGCGGTGGGGCTGAACGGGCCGTCTCACCGGCCATGGACGGACCTCCGCCTTTCAATGACGGCCCAGGCGGTCCAGGCGAGCACCATCCCGGCCATGGCGAACCAGGTGAAGGCGTAGGCCAGGTGGCTGTTGCGGAACCGGACCACCGTCAGCCCGCCCCGGGGCCAACCGCCCGGATTGGGGGTTGCGTCCGCATCGATGAAGTAGGGGGCCATCGGCCCAAGCCCGGTCGAACGAGTGATCTCGGCGACATCGCGCGAGTACCAGCGGCCTGCGGAGGGCTGGTTGCTGCGGAGGAAGCCGCCGCGGGGCTCGGTAATGCGCAGGAGGCCCGTGACGTCCACCGGCGAGTCGGGCAGGCCCGCGGCGCGGGAGGGGCGCGCTCGCTTTTCCGGCGGCACGAAGCCGCGGTTGACCAGCACGCCGTAGCCATCGTCGGTTTCCAGCGGCGTCATCACCCAGGCGCCGGGACCGAACTCGGTGACCGCCTGGACCAGGACTTCCCGGTCATTGCGGAAGCGGCCGCGGATTCGGACGTGGCGGTATTCGTCGACGGCGCGCGACACGTGGGGCCAGTCCCCGGGGGCGGGCGGCGCGGCGGGCGCGGCATGCACCCTCTGCTCGACCCGGGAGATGAGATCCAGCTTCCATGCGAGGCGTTGCAGCTGCCAGACGGCCAGGCCGGTGAAGCTCAGGAACAGCACGACAGCCGCCGCGAGAGCCAGATGGCGCTTGCCGCGTCCGCTCGGGCCCTGTGGGGCCCGTGTCGGGCCTCCTTGGCTCACGGCATCTCCATCATCTCGTGTGGGCTCGCCGGCATCATGTTGGTGTTCAGATGGTACATCACCCAGACCGATCCACTGAGCACGATCAGCACCAGCAGGGCCGTGAACAGCAGCGCGAGCAGGTTCCAGCCGCCCTCCGACCGGCTGTTCATGTGCAGGAAGTACGCCATGTGCACGACCACCTGCACGAACCCCAGACCCATGACGGCGAAGGCCGCCGCGACCGGGCTCGAGATGACGTGGGCCATGACCAGCCAGAAGGAAAGGGCGGTGAGCGCAACGGAAAGTCCGAAGCCCAGGGCATACTCCTTGCGCGTGCCGTGAGGGGCGCTGGAGGCCCCGTCTTGCCCAAGGGGGTGCAGGTCAGCGGCCGTGCCCATCACAGGACTCCCAGCAGATAGACGAATGAGAAGACCCCGATCCAGATGACGTCTAGGAAGTGCCAGAACAGGCTGAGGCACATCAGCCGCCGCACCATGTCCGGGCCAAGGCCCCAGCGGGCGACCTGCGTCATCAGGGTCACGAGCCAGATCACGCCGAAGGTGACGTGCAGGCCGTGGGTCCCGACCAGGGTGAAGAAGCTGGACAGGAATGCGCTGCGCTGAGGACCGGCGCCCTCGCGGATGAGGTGAGCGAACTCGGTCAGCTCCAGGCCCAGGAAGGCGCAGCCGAACAGGCCAGTCACCGCGAGCCAACCCAGTGTGGGCTTCACCCTGCCCCTGTAGGCCGCGAGCATGGCCATGCCGTAGGTGATGGAGGAGAACAGCAGCATGGCCGTGTTCACCGCCACCATCGGCAGGTCGAACAGCTCGGCGCCCGTGGGACCGCCGGCGTACCTGCGGCCGAGCACGGCGTAGGTCGCGAACAGGGCGGCGAAGATGAGGCAGTCGCTCATCAGGTAGATCCAGAAACCCAGCAGGGTCCCGTTTTCCGGATGGTGCTCCTCGGCGAGGTGGAATGTGGGCCCGGCCCGGTCTGCCACCAGGCGGAGCTGGGATGCGGCGGTCATGCCACCTCCTTCAGAAGTTTGGTGCGGGACGCTTCGGCGCGGACGATGTCCTCGACCGGAATGTAGAAGGCGCGGTCGCGGTTGAAGCTGTGGACGATGGCTGTCGCCAAGATCGCCAGGATGCTCGCGATCGCCAACCACCACATCTGCCAGATGAGGCCGAAGCCGGCGGCGACGCTCAGCCCCGCCAGGACCACGCCCGCGCCGGTGTTCTTGGGCATGTGGACCGGCATGAAGCCAGAGGTTGGCCGCTGATAGCCACGGGCTTTCATGTCCCACCAGGCGTCGTGGGTGTGGATCACGGGGGTGAAGGCGAAATTGTAGGCCGGCGGGGGCGAAGAGGTCGACCACTCCAGGGTGCGGCCGTCCCAGGGGTCGCCGGTGACGTCGCGCAGCTCCTCGCGTTTCACGATGCTGACGGCGATTTGCACCAGGAAGGCGAGGATGCCGAGGAGGATCAGGCCCGCGCCAACCGCGGCGGCGACGAACCACGGCTGCAACGAAGCGTCGTCGAAGTGGCTGAGGCGGCGGGTGACGCCCATGAGGCCCAGCACATAGAGGGGCATGAAGGCGAGGTAGAAGCCCACCAGCCACAGCCAGAAGGAGGTCTTGCCCCAGAAGGGGTCGAGCTTGAAGCCGAACGCCTTGGGGAACCAGTAGTTGATGCCGGCGAACATGCCGAACACCACGCCGCCGATGATGACGTTGTGGAAGTGAGCCACTAGGAACAGGCTGTTGTGCAGCACGAAGTCGGCCGGCGGCACCGCCAGCAACACGCCGGTCATCCCACCGATGGTGAAGGTGATCATGAAGGCGATGGTCCACATCATCGGCAGTTCGAACCGGATGCGGCCGCGGAACATGGTGAACAGCCAGTTGAAGATCTTGGCGCCCGTCGGGATCGAGATGATCATCGTGGTGATGCCGAAGAACGAGTTGACGCTTGCTCCCGATCCCATGGTGAAGAAGTGGTGCAGCCAGACGAGATAGGCGAGCAGCGTGATCACCACCGTGGCGTAAACCATCGAGGTGTAGCCGAAGAGCTTCTTGCCCGCGAACGTCGCGGTCACTTCCGAGAAGATGCCGAACGCTGGCAGGATCAGGATGTAGACTTCCGGGTGGCCCCAGATCCAGATCAGGTTCACATACATCATCGGGTTGCCGCCGAGATTGTTCGTGAAGAAGTTCGTGCCGATGTAGCGGTCGAGCGTCAGTAGCGCGAGCACTGCGGTCAACACCGGAAAGGCGGCGACGATCAGGATGTTGGTGCAGAGGGCGGTCCAGGTGAAGATCGGCATGCGCATCAGCTTCATGCCCGGTGCGCGCATCTTGATGATGGTGACCACCAGATTTATGCCGGAGAGCAGCGTTCCCACGCCGGCGACCTGCAGCGCCCAGATGTAGTAGTCAACGCCTGCATCGGGACTGAAGGCGCTGCCCGAGAGCGGCGGATAGGCGAGCCAGCCGGTGCGTGCGAATTCGCCGACGAACAGCGACATCATCACGATCGCGGCGCCCGCTGCGGTCATCCAGAAGCTGAAATTGTTGAGGAACGGGAACGACACGTCGCGGGCACCGATCTGCAACGGCACCACGAAGTTCATGAGGCCCGTAACGAACGGCATGGCCACGAAAAAGATCATGATCACGCCGTGGGCGGTGAACACCTGGTCGTAGTGCTCTGCGGGCAGATAGCCCTGCGAGCCGCCAAAGGCGATCGCCTGCTGTAGCCGCATCATGATGGCGTCGGAGAAGCCGCGCAGCAGCATGACCAGGCCCAGCACCATGTACATGACGCCGATGCGCTTGTGGTCCACTGAGGTGAACCACTCCTTCCAGAGATACC
>JAQGII010000417.1 GCA_028291305.1 Caulobacteraceae bacterium | reverse complement strand
CTGCATGTCTCGGGCGCCGAAGACCGCTTCATCGCCGGGCTCATGCAGCGGCGGTTCGCGGGCATGGCCTTTGTCGCCGGAGTGCTGGCGGCCCTAGCGGCGGCGGCGGTGGGGGCGGGTGCGCGGTTGCTGGGCGGCGGCGAGGGCCTGACCCCGGCCCTGCCGGTGGCCTGGATCGACCTTGCGGCGCTGGCGCCCTGTCCGCTACTGGCGGCGGGGGTGGCCGCCCTGGCGGCGCGGTGGGCCGCGCTGCGGCTGCTGAAGGAGATGGCATGAAGGCGCTCAGCGCCGTCCTGGTGGTGCTCATGCTGTGGGCGGTGGGCCTGTTCGCCTTCGCCGCCCGCGTCGCCCACTCCACGCCGGCCCCCGATCCCGGGCGGGCCCAGGGTATCGTCGCCCTGACCGGGCCGTCGCCGGCGCGGATGACCGTGGGCATCGGCCTGCTGCAGGAGGGCCACGGCCAGCGGCTGCTGATCTCGGGGGTCAACCGGATGAACAACCGCGACGACATCCGCCGGGCGGCCCGCGCCGTCGCCGGGCCGATCTACGACTGCTGCGTGGACCTGGGGTTCGAGGCCGTCGACACCATCGGCAACGCCCGCGAGACGGCCGATTGGGCGCGCGCGCGCGACTACGACCAGCTGATCGTGGTGACCGCCGACTACCACATGCCCCGGGCCCTGCTGGAGCTGAAGGGGGCGCTGCCGCACGCCAGGCTGACCCCCTATCCGGTGGCCACCGCCGAGTTGAACGCCCGCGCCTGGTGGCGCAATCCGCACGAGACCCGGCGCCTGACGCTGGAATACACCAAGTACCTGGTCATCCTCACGCGCGAGGCGGTTCTGGGACTGGGGCCAAGGGCGTGAGGCGGTTGCGGGCGATCCTCTACGGCGGGTGGCTGTACGGCGTGACGGCGGTGCTGACCGTGCTGTTCCTGCCCCTGCTGTTCCTGCCCAGGGAGGCCCTGCGGCGCGCGATCCACCTGTGGGCCAAGCTGGCGATCTGGGGCCTGCGGATCATCGGCGGCGTGCGGCTGGAGATCCGAGGCGCCGAGCGGCTGCCGCCGGGCGCGCTGCTGATCGCGGCCAAGCACCAGAGCATGTTCGACATCATCCCGCCCTGGGCCGCCATGCACGACCCCATCTTCGTGATGAAGACCGAGCTGATGGGCATCCCCCTGTTCGGCTGGCTGTGCCGCAAGGCGGAGATGGTGGAGGTGGACCGGGGCGCCGCGGCCCAGGCGATGCGCCAGCTGATCCTCGACGCCCGCGACCGGCTCAAGGAGCCGCGCCAGCTGATCATCTTCCCCGAAGGCACCCGGCAGCAGCCGGGGGCCCCCCCCGACTACAAGCCCGGCGTCGCCGGCATCTACCGCGACCTGGGGCTGACCTGCGTCCCGGTGGCCACCAATTCGGGCGTGCACCTGGACGTCCACGGCGTGGCCAAGTCCCCCGGCGTGGTGGTGCTGGAGATCCTGGAGCCCATCCCCCCGGGGCTGAAGCGGGCCGACTTCATGCGCCTGCTGGAAGAGCGGATCGAGACCGCCTCCAACGCCCTGCTGCGCGAGGGGCTGTAGCATCCAAGCCCTCGCCTCCGTCTTCGGGGGCGAGGGTTCATTCACTTCAAACTCCCCCGCAGCCCCAGCGGATCGGACGCCGCTGACGGAGCCTGCTCCGGTGTCTGCGCCTTGGCCCGGAGGATCGGGAGGGCGTCGGCGGGGTCGGCGGCCAGGCCGGCCCGCTGCAGATCCGCCTTGACCAGGCGCGCTTCCTGGGTGTCGGGGGCGCAGTCGCGCCGCGCCGATTGCAGCCGCGCCAGGCCGTCCGGCCTGCGGCCCCGGGCGATGTCGTCCTGGCCCAGGAAGAGCTGGGCCTCGCAGGTCTGGGTGGCGCGCGCGGCGCCTTCCGCCTTGGCCGCCTGGGCCAGGACCTCGGCCGCGCCGATCCTGCCGGTGAAATAGTCCACCAGGGGCGTGGGCCAGATGGCCTTGCCGAGCCTGGCGGCGTTGGCGTGCAGCTCGGCCGTGTCGTCCACCCCCGACCTGCGGCGCGCCAGGTGCAGCCACAGGACATGGTAGGCGTCGGTGGGCTTGAGGCTGACGGCCTTGGCCAGGCGGGTCGCGGCGGCGTCGTTCTTGCCCTGCACCAGATAGAGCCGGCCCAGCGCCCAGTAGCCGAACGGGCCCTTGGGATTGCGCCTGATCCAGTCCTCGTAGTCGGCGGCGGCGAGGTCGTAGCGGCCCAGCTGCTCGTAGGCTTCCGCCCGGCCGGTGCGGTTGGCGCTGTCGGCCGGGTTGATCGCCAGGGCGTGGCTGTAGTCGGCGACGGCCTTGTCGATCTGCTTCTTGCGGTAGCGGTAGACGTAGGCCCGCAGCCAGTAGGCCTCCATGTCCTTGGGATCGAGGGCGATGGCCCTGGTCTCGTCGGCGAGGGCCTTGTCGTCCTGGTTGGCGTTCAGATAGGCGTGGCCGCGGGTGCGGTAGGCGAAGCCGTAGTCGGGTTGGCGTTTGACCGCCTCGTCGAGGTCCTTCAGCGCCAGCTCCAGCTGGCCGGTGTAGACATAGGCGTGGCCCCGCTGGGCATAGACGTCGGCCTCCTGGCCGCCCAGGGCGATCGCCCGGGTCAGGTCGTCGACGGCGTCGTCGAAGCGGTACTGGTCCAGGTAGACGGTGGCGCGGTTGAAGCGGGCGCCGGCGGAATCCGCCAGGCGCAGGGATTCATTGAGATCGTCCAGCGACACTTCGGTCTGCCCCTTGGACAGGTAGGCGCGCCCGCGCAGGTTCAGCGTCACCGCCTGGTTCTGGCGGGTCAGGCCGCCGAAGGCGATGGCGTGGGAGAACAGGCGGATGGCTTCGTCCAGGTCGCCCTTGAGCAGGGCTTCGCGGCCCTGGTTGCCGTCGGTGATGCCGTCGGCCCGGACCGGCGCGGCCGCGGCGAGGGCGAGGCCGAGTGCGATGGCCGCCGCGGCGCCGCCCCTGCGAAGGCCAGATGTCATCCCCGTTCGTCGATTCAAAGGACATGCCCTGCCAAGCCTTCAGGTTAAGCTGCGCGGGACGGGTCCGGCAACGACGCGTCTTGGCGGCGGCTCCTTCTTTGTCGGCTAGGGTGGTGCCGGATTGATCCAGGAGCCGGGTTGGATGACGCTCGAAGACGCCCATTCCTTCGTTCGAGAGCATGGCGTCGTATTGGCATCGGCCAAGGGGCCCGTACCCAATCTGGCGGCGGCGATCGCCGGCGAGCCGATCCGGGGAAGCTGGTGGGCCCACCCGAAAAGCCACACGATCTTCGCGATCTTCCAGGCGATCGAAGCGGCGCCCGATATCCTCGTCTGCCGCATCGTCAAGGGCAGGATCACCTTCGTCCACCGCCGGCTGTGGCCTTGTCTGGTTCGCCTCGCCGACCGGTTCGCGCCCGTGCACCTGGCCCAGATCCATCAGGAGCACACCCAGGCGGGACACCACCTGAACCGCACGGTGGCCTTTCCCGATTGGGCGCCCGCCGATGTCCGCCGGGAAGCGTCGGGCCTGGCCGAGGCGGAGGCGATGGCTGCCCTGGGCGATTGGGTTCCGCGCATCGGGCCCTTGCCCCGGCTCGGTTGACTCCCGGATGTCATAAGAACAAAATGGGAACATGATCTCCGCCCTGTCCATGCCCGCCGTCCTTCCCGATCCGGCCTCTTTCGAGGAGGTGGCGGCGGCCGAGCCGCAGGACGTGGCTTCCGCGACCGCTTTCGCCATCTGGCGCGCGCTTCAGGCGGCGCAGGATAAGGACGACAGGCGGCCGGTGGCGCTGATCGTCACCTCCGCCTTCCAGAACGAACGCGGACGGCTGTTCGGTTGGGGCGCCCGGCAACTGGGGCTGGAGCACGACCGAATCCTCCTGGTGCGCGCCCGGCGCGAGGCCGAGGCCCTGTGGGCGTTCGAGGAGACGCTGAAGTCCGGCGCCGTGGCCGCCGCCCTGGGGGTGCTGGACGCCCCCTCCTTTGTCGCCACGAGACGGCTGGATTTCGCCGCCCGCGCCGGCCAGGCCGGAGCCCTGGTCCTGCGCGCCAAGCCCTGCGGCGACCTCAGCGCCGCGCGCCTGCGCTGGCGGATCGGCTCGGCCCCTTCCGCCGTCCATCCCCTCGACGCCCGCGCCCCCGGCCCGTCGCGGCTGACCGCCGAGCTGGCGCGCAGCCGCGACGGCAAGACGGGTTTCTTCACCCTGGAGCAGGATCATGAGACGGGTCGTTTGCGTCTGGCTGCCGGACTGGCCGATCACGGTCTGGCGGCGGGCCAGGACAACGCTCGCCGCGTCGCCTGAGGCCGGGCCGCCCGGCGAAGACAAGCCCTTCGTCCTGGTCGACCGCACCGGGCGCGGCGTGACGCTGCACGCGGTCAACGACGCCGCCAAGCGCTTCGGCCTGCGCCGCGGCCAGTCGCACGCCGACGCCCGCGCCATCGCGCCCGGCCTGGCCAGCGCCCCGGCCGAGCCGGCCGAGGAGGCGCGCGCCCTGGAGGCCCTGGCCCTGTGGTTCGAGCGCTTCTCGCCTCTGGTGGCGGTGGACGGGGCCGAGGGGCTGTTCCTCGACATGACCGGCGCGGCGCATCTGTTTGGCGGCGAGGAGGCCCTGCTGCGCGAGATCCTGGTCCGGCTGGAGGCGGCCGGCATCAAGGCCTGCGTCGCCCTGGCCGACACGCCGGGCGCGGCCTGGGCCCTGGCCCGCTATTCGCAGCGGCGGATGTCGCTGGCGCCGGCCGGCGGCGCGCGGGACGCCATCGCCAACCTGCAGGTGGAGGCCCTGCGCCTGGACGAGGCGGCGGTGCGGCTGCTGGCCCGGTTCGGCCTGCAGCGGATCGGCGACCTCTACAACCTGCCCCGCGCCGGACTGGCCCGCCGTTTCCGCGGGCAGGAGGGCCTGGCCCTGGTGCGGCGCCTGGACCAGGCGTTGGGGGTGGAGGCCGAGCCGCTGACGCCCCAGCGTCCGCCGCCGGATTACCGCGCCTGGCAGGTGCTGGCCGAACCCATCATCGACAGGGACGGCGTGGCCTTCGCCCTGCCGCCGTTGGCCCAGGCCCTGGCGCTGCAGCTGGAGCGCGACGGGCAGGGCGCGCGGATGCTGGCGCTGGACGCCTTCCGCACCGACGGGCGGGTGGTGCGGCTGAAGGCGGGGCTGAGCGCCCCCTCGCGCAGCCCGGCGCACCTGCTGCGCCTGCTTAAGGAGAAGGGACTGGAGACCCTCGACCTGGGCTTCGGCGCCGACGCCCTGATGCTGACCGCCCTGGCCGCCGAGCCGCTGGCGGGGGCGCAGACCGAGCTGGCAGGCGACGTGCGGCTGGCCGCTTCGGACAACCTGCTGGCGGGCCTGATCGACCGGCTGGAGGCCAAGCTCGGCGAGGGCGCCGTGCGCCGGCCGCAAGGGGTGGAGAGCCATCTGCCCGAGCGCTCCGAGCGCTGGCTGCCGGCCGGTCCGCGCCCGCCCGAGCCGATCTGCGCCGACCCCGGCCGCCCGCGCCCCCTGCTGCTGTTCGATCCCCCCGAGCCGGTGGAGGCCATCGCCGAACTGCCCGACAGCGCGCCCTCGCGCTTCGTCTGGCGCCGCGCCGCGCACCGGGTGGCCAAGGCCCAGGGCCCCGAGCGCCTCAGCCCCGAATGGTGGCGCCCGTCCCCCGCCCAGGGGCCCCACCGCACCCGCGACTACTATGCCGTGGAAGACGACGTCGGCCGCCGCTTCTGGCTGTTCCGCGACGGCCTCTACAACCGCGAGGACCTCGACCGGCCGCCCCACTGGTGGATCCACGGGGTGTGGGCGTGAAGGAGCGTCACGCCGAGGGCGCAGTGAAACGCGGACGGCGACTGCGCCGGGAAATGACGCTGCCTGAGCAGGTGCTTTGGAAGGGGCTGCGCGCGCTCGGCCTGCACATGCGGCGTCAGGCGCCGCTCGGTGAATGCGCCGGGCTTCCGGAGATGGCTTTTGAGGCGGCGTCGCCTCCCGCGCCTGTCCGTCGACGTGGCGCACGCACCCCCACCCTTGGTCCCTCCCCCATCGAGGGGGAGGGCGGCTCTAAAGCTTGCAAGGCGGCCCCATGAGGTTCGCCGAGCTCGACTGCCTGACGCATTACAGTTTCCTGGAGGGGGCTTCCTATCCGGTGGAGCTGGTCAAGCAGGCCAGGATGCTGGGGTTGGCGGCCATCGGGGTGGCGGACCGCAACAGCCTGGCGGGGATCGTGCGCGCCTGGCAGGCGGGCAAGGAGGAGGGCTTGCCGGTGCTTACCGGTTGCCGGCTGCGCTTCACCGACGGCGCCGAACTGATCGTCTATCCGCGCGACCGGGCGGCCTACGGGCGGCTGTGCCGGCTGCTGTCCATCGGCAAGGCCGAGATCGGCAGGGACACCGAGGTCGTGGCCGGCAAGCGCATCGCCAAGGGCGACTGTATCCTGACCTTCGAACAGGCGGCGGGGCTGGGCGAGGGCCTGATCGCCCTGGCGCCCGCGCCGGCCGATATCGATGCGGCGTTCGAGGCGCGGCTCAAGGCCTGGCGCGCGGCCTGGCCGGACCAGCTCCACCTGCTGGCCGCGCCGCTGCACCGGGGCGACGACCGGGCGCGGCTGAACGCCCTGGCGGCCCTGGCCCGGCGCACCGGCGCCCCGATGGTGGCCAGCAACGGCGTCCTCTACCACCACTACGAGCGCCGCCGGCTGCAGGACGTGCTGACCTGCGTGCGCCACGGTCTGACGATCGACCAGGCCGGCCTGAAGCTGGAGGCCAACGCCGAGCGCTTCCTGAAGGACCCGGACGAGATGGCCCGCCTGTTCCGCGGCCACGAGGACGCCATCGAGCGGACGATGCAGATCGTGCAGGCCTGCGGTTTCACCCTGGACGACCTGAAGTACCGCTATCCTGATGAGCCCGTCCCCCCGGGCAAGACCGCGACCGGGCACCTGCGCGACCTGGCCATCGCCGGCGCCCGCAGGGCCTATCCGCAAGGCGCGCCGCCCGACATCGTCAAGACCCTGCTCAAGGAGCTGAAGCTCATCCGCAAGGTGAAGTACGAGCACTACTTCCTGACGGTGCACGACATCGTCCATTGGGCGCGCCGCCAGGACATCCTGTGCCAGGGGCGGGGCTCGGCGGCCAATTCGGTGGTCTGCTACTTCCTGGGCATCACCTCGGTCGACCCGACCAAGCAGGACGTGCTGTTCGAGCGGTTCATCTCCGAGGAGCGCAGCGAACCGCCCGACATCGACGTCGATTTCGAGCATGAGCGGCGCGAGGAGGTGATCCAGTACGTCTACCGGCGCTACGGCCGCCACCGCGCCGCCATCTGCGCCACCCAGATCTGCTACCGCCCGCGCTCGGCGATCCGCGACGTGGGCAAGGCCCTGGGCCTGACCGAGGACGTCACCGCCGCCCTGGCCGGCACCGTCTGGGGCTCGTGGGGCGACGGGCTGAAGGACGACCACGTCAAGCGCACCGGCCTGGACGGCCAGTCGCCGCGCCTGAAGCTGGCCCTGGAGCTGACCCAGGAGCTGATCGGCTTTCCCCGCCACCTGTCGCAGCACGTCGGCGGCTTCGTCCTGACCCAGGAGCCCCTGGTGGAGACCGTGCCGGTGGGCAATGCGGCCATGCCCGACCGCACCTTCATCGAGTGGGACAAGGACGACATCGACGCCCTGGGCATCATGAAGGTGGACGTGCTGGCGCTCGGCATGCTGACCGCCATCAGCAAAAGCTTTAGTCTGGTCGAGCGGCACTATCCCGATCATTGGGGCGGCGAGCGGCTGACCCTGGCCAGCCTGCCCAAGGAGGACCCCCAGGTCTACGACATGCTGTGCGCCGCGGACTCCGTCGGGACCTTCCAGGTGGAGAGCCGGGCGCAGATGGCCATGCTGCCGCGCCTGCAGCCGCGCGTGTTCTACGACCTGGTGGTGGAGGTGGCGATCGTCCGCCCCGGGCCGATCCAGGGCGGCATGGTCCACCCCTACCTGAAGGCGCGCAAGGAGAAGCGCGAGGTCGAGAAGCGGGGCGGCAAGTTCGACATCGATTTCCCCACGCCCGGCCCGCAATACCCGCCGACGGAACTGAAGGACGTGCTGTTCAAGACCCTCGGCGTGCCCCTGTTCCAGGAACAGGCCATGCGCATCGCCATGGTGGCGGCGCAGTTCAGCGGCGGCGAA
Source organism: Caulobacteraceae bacterium (assembly GCA_028291305.1). Taxonomy (GTDB): domain Bacteria; phylum Pseudomonadota; class Alphaproteobacteria; order Caulobacterales; family Caulobacteraceae; genus BOG-938. Next base: position 4,007 of record JAQGII010000417.1, on the reverse strand, counting down.
GCCAACGGCCTGCGCCGGGCCATGGCCACCTTCCGCCATATGGGCACCATCCACCAGTACGAGGAGATGATGGTCGGGCGGATGATCGCGCGGGGCTACGATCCGCAGTTCGCCAACAGCTGCTTCGCGCAGATCAGGGGGTTCGGCGAATACGGCTTCCCCGAAAGCCACGCGGCGGCCTTCGCCCAGCTGGTCTATGTCTCGGCTTGGCTCAAATGCTTCTACCCGGAGGTGTTCTGCGCCGCCCTGCTCAACAGCCAGCCGATGGGGTTCTATTCGTCGGCCCAGCTGGTGCGCGACGCCAAGGAACACGGCGTCGATGTGCTGCCGCCCGATGTCGGGGCCAGCGCCTGGGACTGCACGCTGGAGCCCGCGCTGGCCCGGTCGATCGAAAGCCGCCATCCCGTTTTCCCCCACAAGTTCAAACTGCCGCCGCCCCCGCATGGCGCAACGCGCCTGGCCCTGCGCCTGGGCCTGCGCCAGATTGACGGCTTCCGCGAGGCCTGGGCGCAGACGCTGACGGCCGCCCGCGCGCAGGCGCCGTTCGCCTCGGTCGACGACCTGCGCACCCGCGCCGGCCTGCCCGCCGCGGCGCTCGACCACCTGGCCGCCGCCGACGCCCTGGGCTCGCTGAACCTCTCACGGCGCGAGGGGCTGTGGGCGGCCAAGGGCCTGCCGCGCGACGCGCCAGCCCCCTTGTTCGCCGCCGCCGGCCTGGACGAGGCGGACGGCAGGCCCCCCGAGGCCCTGCCGCGTCCGCATCTGTCGCAGGAGGTGGTCAACGACTACGAAACCACGCGCCTGTCGCTGAAGGGTCACCCCGTGGGCTTCCTGCGCGAGCGGCTGAGGGCCCGCGGCGCGGTCACGGCCAAGGCCTACGAGCGCCTGCCGGACGGGCGGCAGGTGACCCTGGCCGGAGTGGTGCTGGTGCGCCAGCGGCCGGGGACCGGCAACGTCACCTTCATCACCCTGGAGGACGAGACCGGGGTGGCCAATGTGGTGCTGTGGCATGACCTGTTCGTGAAATACCGCCCGGTGGTGATGGGCGCGCGCCTGATGCTGGTGAAGGGCCGGGTGCAGCAGGCCGAAGGGGTGGTCCACCTGATCGGCGAGCACCTGGAGGATATCAGCGCCGACCTGGCCACGCTGTCGCAGCCCGAGGCGAAGACATCCTTCCTGATCCCGGCGGACACCGGCAAGAACTCGCCCGATCCGCGGGAGCGTCCCGCCGCCGTGCGTCATCGCCATCCGCGCGACGTGCGCGTGCTGCCCCGGTCGCGCGATTTCCACTAGAGCTTAAAAAAGCCCGGCCCGACTGGATCGCGGCGGGGGGCGGCCCCATCTGTCGTGCGTGAAACAGTCTGTGGTGTAGCCTATGAAACAGTCCCTGATCGCCTCCGCCCTATTCCTGTCCCTGGCCGCCGGCGCGGCCCAGGCCCAGACCTATGTCGCGGGCCAGACGCAGCAGATGCTCAACCAGGAGCAGATGAACATCCAGAGCCAGCAGCTGCAGCAGCTGCAGCTACAGAACAACCAGGCCTTGCAGCAGCCCAACCCCGCGACGCGCATGCAGGCCTCCCAGGTGCAGATGCAGATCAACCAGCAGACCGCCGAGACCAACGCCGCGCGGATGCAGGCGCCGTCCGCCGACCCCGCCGACCTCGGCGCCCGCCTGCAGTCCAACAGCGCCGCCATCCAGCAGATCCGGCCGCCGATCATTCCCTGAGGCAACGGCTCCGCCGCTCTGCGCGTTGGCTGGCCGATAGCGATTGACGAGGACGGCCATGCGTCTGGACGACCTGCGCGAAAGCGAGAATGTCGAGGACCGCCGCGGCGGCGGCTTCGGCGGGCCGATCATGCTGGGCGGCGGCGGCCTCGGCGTGGTCGGGGTGATCATCGCCCTGCTGCTGGGCGTGAACCCGGCCGAGATCCTCGGCGGCCAGGGCGGCGCCGACCAGGCCCCGGCGACCTCCACCGCCGGCTTCCAGCCCGGCGGGACGGCGCGGCCCGACGATCCGCTGTTGCATTTCTCGGCCAAGATCGTCGGCTCGACGGAGGACGTCTGGGGCCAGGAGTTCGCCAGGCGCGGCCTGCGCTACCAGGCGCCGATCTTCGTGCCCTATGACGGCGCCACCCAGACCGCCTGCGGCGCGGGCCAGTCGGCCATGGGGCCCTTCTATTGCGCGGCCGACCACCGGGTCTATGTCGACCTCAGCTTCTACCGCGAACTGCGCGACCGGTTCGGCGCGCCGGGCGACTTCGCCGAGGCCTATGTCATCGCCCACGAGGTCGGCCATCACGTGCAGAACCTGCTCGGCCAGACCGAGCAAGCCGCGCAGGCCGCGCAGGTCTATGGCCAGAGGGGCGCCAACGGCGCTTCGGTGCGGGTCGAGCTGCAGGCCGACTGCTACGCCGGGGTGTGGGCCAACCGCGCCAACGCCACCCAGCACATCCTCGAGGAAGGCGACGTCGACCAGGGTCTGGCCGCCGCCTCGGCGGTGGGCGATGACACCCTGCAGAAGGCGGCGCGGGGCCGGGTGGCGCCCGACAGCTTCACCCACGGCAGCTCGGCCCAGCGGGTGCGCTGGTTCAAGCGCGGCCTGCAGCAGGGCAGGCTGGAGGCCTGCGACACCTTCGAGACCGAAAGCTTGTGACCGCGAGGGGCGCATCGCGCTTGCACCCGTCCTCCCCCGTCCGTATTCTCGCCCCGTTGTTCTCCGGGGTGTCCCGCCACAGGGACTGAGAGGCCGCGCTGTTGGAGCGGCGACCCGCTGAACCTGATCCGGGTCATGCCGGCGAAGGGATGGGAACGGCGCCGGCAGGCGCCAATTTTTCTCTCGTTGCCAGGCCCGGACCACGTCATTTCGGAGGGTCTGAGCCGTGAATATCCAAACGCCGATTTCCAAGGTCGCCACCGGGGAACGCCCCGGCTCCCGCAAGGTCTACCAGAACGGCGTGGCCTGGCCGGACATCCGCGTGCCCTTCCGCGAAGTGGCCGTGCACCCCACGGCCAACGAGCCGCCGGTGACCATCTACGACCCCTCCGGCCCCTACACCGACCCGGCCGCGACCATCGACATCAACCAGGGCCTCGAGCGCACCCGCGAACCGTGGGTGGTGTCGCGCGGCGACGTCGAGATCGTCGACAACCCCCGCCAGGTGAAGCCCGAGGACAACGGCTTCGCCAAGGGCGAGCACCTGGCCCCGCAATTCACCGCGCCGCGCCGGGTCTACAAGGCCAAGGCCGGCTCGGCCGTGACCCAGCTGGAATACGCCCGCAAGGGCATCATCACCCCGGAGATGGAATACGTCGCCATCCGCGAGAACCTGCGCCGTCAGCAGGACGACGGCGCGATCCGTGACGGCAATGACTTCGGCGCCGAGATCCCCGACTTCGTGACCCCCGACTTCGTGCGCAGCGAAGTGGCCCGCGGCCGCGCCATCATCCCGGCCAACATCAACCACACCGAACTGGAGCCGATGGCCATCGGCCGCAACTTCCTGGTCAAGATCAACGCCAACATCGGCAACTCCGCCGTGCTGTCGTCGGTGGCCGACGAGGTCGACAAGATGGTCTGGTCGATCCGCTGGGGCGCGGACACGGTCATGGACCTGTCCACCGGCCGCAACATCCACAACATCCGCGACTGGATCATCCGCAACAGCCCGGTGCCGATCGGCACGGTGCCGATCTACCAGGCGCTGGAGAAGGTCAACGGCGTGGCCGAGGACCTCAACTGGGAGGTGTTCCGCGACACCCTGATCGAGCAGGCGGAGCAGGGGGTGGACTATTTCACCATCCACGCCGGGGTCAGGCTGCCGTTCATCCCCATGACGGCGAAAAGGGTCACCGGCATCGTTTCGCGCGGCGGCTCGATCATGGCCAAGTGGTGCCTGGCGCACCACAAGGAAAACTTCCTCTACGACCACTTCGAAGACATCTGCGAGATCATGCGCGCCTACGACGTCTCGTTCAGCCTCGGCGACGGCCTGCGCCCCGGCTCGAT
>JAQGII010000414.1 GCA_028291305.1 Caulobacteraceae bacterium | reverse complement strand
CGGAGCCCGCCGAATGAGGCGGCCGCCGGGCGCGGGCAGGGCTGCCGTCCTGGCGGCCGCGCTGGCCGCGTCGATCCTGTGCATGGGCGCCGCGTCCGCCGACGACCCGACCGCCCGCCTGCCCGATCCGGCGCAGGAGGCGCGGGCGCGTCATCTGTTCCAGCAGCTGCGCTGCGTGGTCTGCCAGAACGAGTCGATCGACGACTCCCAGGCCGACATCGCCTCCGACCTGCGCCGCATCGTCCGCACCCAGATCGCCGCCGGCAAGACCGACGTCGAGGTGCGCGACTTCCTGGTGCAGCGCTACGGCGAGTTCATCCTGCTCAAGCCGACGGTCACGCCGGGCAACGCGGCCCTGTGGCTGACGCCCTTCCTGCTGATCGCCGCCGGCGGCGTCTACATCTGGATCAGGTCGCGTCAGCCGGCGGTCGAGTCGCCGTCGCTGACCGAAGACGAGCAGAGGGCGCTGGCCGCCCTCGACTCCGACGACCCGGACATGCTTTCGCCGCACAACAGTCCGACGAAAGCCCATGGCAGGGTTGCAATCAAACATTGAAAGCGATGGCGTACTCACCACATCGCACCTAGGTTCAATTCGTGGCCGCGCGGAAGACACGCGCGCCTGTAGCAAGGACTAAGAGATATGGCCCCTAAGAAGACGGGTTTCATTGTTGGCGCAGTGGCTGGCGCGGGTGTGGCGGCGGCAGCCCTGGCCGGCGTGGGCCTGCGCCTTCCCGAGGCCAGCGCCGACAACGCGCGCCCCAAGCTGATCCAGACCGCGGGGGCGCCGATCTTCGCGCCGCCGCCGGGCGCGCCGCTGTCCTTCGCCGACATCTTCGACCGCGTGTCGCCGGCCGTGGTGTCGATCAATGTGACCTCCAAGGTCGAGCGCACCGCGCGCGGCATCCCCGGCTTCCAGAACTTCCCGTTCGACATCGTGCCGCGCGGCGGCAAGCCCGGCCAGGGCGGCAAGCCCCCCGGCGGCGGCGATGAAGACGATGGGTCGGACGCCGCTCCCGGCGGCGGCGGCGGCGGCGACGACTCCAATTCGGCCATGGCCTCCGGGTCGGGCTTCTTCATCTCGGCGGACGGCTACATCGTCACCAACAACCACGTCGTGGAGAACTCCACCGACATCAAGGTGGTGCTGAAGGACGAGCGCGAGCTGCCGGCCAAGGTGGTCGGCCGCGACGAAGGCACCGACCTGGCCGTGATCAAGGTCGAGGGCAAGAACTTCCCCTACGTCAACTTCGAGAACTCGGCCCGCCCGCGGGTGGGCGACTGGGTGATCGCGGTCGGCAACCCCTTCGGCCTGGGCGGCACCGCCACCGCCGGCATCATCTCGGCCTATGGCCGCGACATCGGCGAGACCTTCGTCGACTACATCCAGATCGACGCCCCCATCAACCGGGGCAACTCCGGCGGCCCGACGTTCGACATCTACGGCCGGGTGATCGGCGTCAACACCGCCATCTTCTCGCCCTCCGGGGGATCGGTGGGCATCGGCTTCGCCATTCCTTCGGACGTGGCCGACACCATCACCAAGCAGCTGATGTCGGGCGGCAAGATCACCCGCGGCTACCTGGGCGCCACCATCCAGCCCGTGACCCCGGACATCGCCGAGAGCGTCGGCATGCCGGGCAAGAAGGGCGCGCTGGTCGCCGAGCTGGTGCCGGGCGGCCCCGCGGAGAAGGCCGGCGTACAGCCGGGCGACGTGGTGCTGTCGGTCAACGGCCACCCGGTGAAGAACGCCTCGGAGCTGACCCGCGAGGTCGCCTCCTCCCGTTCGGGCGACACCTTGAACCTGAACATCATGCGCGCCGGGCAGCAGAAGACGGTGGCGGTGAAGTCCGGCGTGCGCCCGTCCGAGGCCGACCTGGCCCGCGCGCAGAGCCAGGACCCCAACGAGCGCGGTCCGACGCCGGAAACCGCGCCCTCGGCCCGTCCCAACGCCCTGGGCCTGGCGCTCGGCCCGCTCGATGAAGCCGCCCGCCGCCGCTACGGCCTGTCGGCCGACGTCCGCGGCGCGGTGGTCGAGAACGTGGCCACCGGCACCGACGCGGCCAAGAAGGGCCTCAAGCGCGGCGACGTGCTGGTGCGCGCGGGCGACCGCGGCATCACCAGCCCGCAGGACGTGGTCGCGGCCATCGACGCGTCCAAGAAGGCCGGCCGCACCAGCGTGCTGGTGTTCATCTACCGCGACGGCCGCCAGCTCGGCGTGCCGCTCAAGATCGAGAAGTAGGGCTCCGGCAGGAGCCGAAACGAAGAGGGCGGCCCGCGCAAACGGGCCGCCCTTTTTTCTTGCGTCCCAATACCGTCATCCCCGGCTTGACCGGGGGACCCAAGCGACGATCGCCTTGTTCAGGCGCGCTCGTGGAGATCAGCCCGCTTGGGGCCGCCCAAGTCGATCGGCGGCGCCGCCGTCAAGTCGATGGGCCCTAGACCAGCTTGGCTTTCTGCAGCGTCTTGTACGCCCGGATGACGCGCTGCAGGCGGTCTTCGGCGCTGCGGTCGCCGCCGTTGGCGTCCGGGTGGCAGCGCTTGACCAGTTCGGTGTAGCGGGCGCGGATCGTCGGGCTGTCGGCCTCTTCGCTGAGGTCGAGGTTGGCCAGGGCCGTGCGCTCCAGCTTGCCCAGGTGGCGCACCGGCGCTTCGTGCACGCGCTTCTTCTTGCCCAGCACGCCCAGCGGATCGGCCATGCCCTCGCCGGACTTGGCGGCGATGGAGGCGGCTTCGCGCGAGAAGCGCGAGGCCTTGAACTGCCAGGTCGGACGGTCGCCGTGGGCGCGGGCGGCCTGGGCCTCCTGCACCTGGGCGTCGGTCATGCCGGCGAAGAAGTTCCAGCTGCGGTTGTACTCGGCCGCGTGCGACTGGCAGAACCAGTAGTGCTCGTTGAGCATCTCGCGCGATTTGGGCGCGCGCGTGGTCGCGGGGGCGCGGCAGCCCGCGTGGTCGCAGGCCCGCTCACCCGGTTTGAGGGCGTGCACATCCCGCTCAGCCTCGGCTTCACCCGCCTTGGGCGGGCGGACGCGGATGTCGACAAATTTCGGCTTGTATTGAAACGCTCTACTCATCGGTGAAGTATGCGGAGGATGTCTCCACATTCAAGAATTGACGGACCGCCCGAATGGCACAAGTGGCTCAAGCCATCCGCGACAAACTCCATAGCGCCTTTCTGCCGGAAAGGCTCGAAGTGATCGACGATAGCGCCCGCCATGCCGGGCACGCGGGAGCGCCCGAGGGTGGGGAGAGCCATTTCAATGTGGTGATCGTCTCCGCGGCTTTCGAGGGGATGAGTCGCGTGCAGCGCCAGCGCAGCGTTTATTCCTGCTTGGCCGAGGAACTGGCGGGGCCGGTCCACGCGTTGTCGTTGAAAGCCCTGGCGCCCGGCGAGTCGGCGTGAGTTGATAAGAAGACGATGAGTCGATCCTTCACCTTTCCGGTCCGGGCCCCGACCCGGCGCGTGCTGATCCGGCCCGCCGGATGGGGCGACATCGAGGGCGTGGCGCGGGTGACGGTGGACACCTGGGGCCAGACCTACCGCGAGATTTTGCCGCAGGCCTATCTGCAGCAGATGCGCTACGCCGCGTCCGAGAGTCAGCGCAGCCGGATGATGCACGCCCAGGGGGTGCACCACTTCGTGGCGGTCGAGCCCACGGCGGGCGAGGTGGTGGGCTTCGCCAGCTGCGGGCCCACGCGCAACGGCGGCGGCGGCGTCCCCAGCGAAATCTACGAACTCTATGTGCAGAACGGCTTCCAGGGCCGCGGCATCGGCCGGCGGCTGTTCCGCGCCGCCCGCGACCGGCTGGCCGGCGACGGCCATGAGGCGATGATCGTGTGGGTGCTGAGCGACAACCCCAACCGCGGCTTCTATCCGCGCATGGGCGGCTGGCGCCGCTCCAAGAAGATCATCCGGGTCGGCGGCGCCGCGGTCGAAGAGATCGCCTACACCTGGCGGCTGGACCGGGCGTGACCAATAGTCGCCGTCATCCGCTGCGGTCACGACTTGCGGTTTTCGCGTCTGTCCTGAACTGCGGCGCGGCGCCCGTTGGCCGAGGTCTGCCCCGTCATTGCCCGCCGTCGCGGCGCCGCCCGTCCGATACCGCTATGCTTCAAGATTTCGGCCGCAGCGGCCCCGGCTGATCATCGCCGATCCCGGCCGCCATTACGCCTCTACCGCGCCTCGACCCTCGACGACCTTCCATCGACCACGGCCGGCCCCCGGAAAAAATCTCTACTGTCCGCCTATACACCGATCGGCAGTCGTCGGGGCCGGCGCCGCAGCAAAGCCGCCGCCCCCGCCGCCGCCATGTCTTGGCCGCAAGCGCCTCGCCGCCGCCCCCCTACCCCGCGCTCTCCTCGGTCTCCTCCAGCGGCGCCGACACCCTCAAGGCGGTGATCTGGTTGCGCTGGCGGCGCAGGATCTGGAAGCGGTGGTGGTGGAAGATGAAGGTCTGGCCGGGCTCGGGGATGGTCTGGGCCTCGTGGATCACCAGCCCCGCCACCGTCACGGCGTCGTCGTCCGGCAGGTCCCACTCCATGGCGCGGTTCAGGTCGCGGATGGTGATCGAGCCGTCGACGTTGACCGAGCCGTCCGGCTGGCGGCGGATTCCCTGCAGGGCGGAATCGTATTCGTCCTCGATGTCGCCGACGATCTCCTCGAGGATGTCCTCCAGCGTCACCAGACCCTGCAGCGCGCCGTACTCGTCCACCACCAGGGCGAAGTGGGTGCGGGCCTTGAGGAAGGCGTTGAGCTGTTCCTTGAGGTTGGTGGTCTCGGGGATGAACCAGGCCTCGCGCAGGATCGACGCGATATCCAGGGCGTCGATGTCGCCGTCGGCGGCGGCCAGGGCGCGCAGCAGGTCCTTGGCGTGCAGCATGCCGATGATGTTCTCCGCCTCGTGCCGGTAGAGGGGCAGGCGGGTGTGCGGGGCGTCCAGCGCCTGGCGCACCAGTTCGCGGGGGGACAGGTCGGCGTCCAGCATGGCGATGCTCTTGCGGTGGACCATCACCTGCGACACGTCCATGTCGGCCAGGTCGAGCACCCCGCCGAGCATGCGCCGGTCGCGGCTCTCCACCAGGCCTTCGGAGTGGTGGTACTCGACCGCGCCGCGGATCTCCTCGTGGGCGGCCAGCACGTCGGCCTCCATCGACAGGTTGATGCCGAACGGCCGCAGCATCTGGCGCACGATCCACTGGATGGTGAAGATCACCGGGCCGAACACCTTGACCGTCAGCAGCATCGGGCCGGACAGGGTGCGCGCCACGTCGTCGGCGCGGCTGATGGCGATGGTCTTGGGCAGCACCTCGGCGAACACCAGCACCAGCGCGGTCATCACCACGGTGGCCACCGCCACGCCCCAGGCGCCGGGGATCGACTGGGTGATGAACTCGGTGGCCACGGCCGACGACAGGATGTTGATCAGGTTGTAGCCGAGCAGCACCGCCCCGATCATGGTCTCCTGATCGCTGAGCAGCTTGTTGACGCGCTTGGCGGCGGGATCGCCGTCGCGCTCCATCTGGTGCATGCGCCCCCGGCTGGCGCGGGTCAGCGCCGTCTCGGCCGCCGAGAACAGGGCCGAAACCCCCAGGAGCAGCAGGAGGATGAAGCCGAAGACGACCATCGGTGCGGTCATGGTGTTCGTTATTCCTGGTTAGGCGGTGGCGCCTTCGGAGAGAAGAAACGCGCGAACCTCGGCGGCGTCCACGCCCTTGGCGACGAAAGCCTGGCCGATGCCCTTGGCCAGCACGAAGGTGAGGCGCCCGGCTTCGGCCTTCTTGTCCTGGACCATGTGGGCGATCAGCGCGTCCGCGGCGAAGGGGCCGCCCTTGACCTGGGTCATGCGGGTGGGCAGGCCGGCGGCGGCGATGGCCGCCTCGGCGCGGGCCGCGTCCTGGCTGGAGCAGTGGCCGAGCCTGGCCGAGAAGCGGAACGCCTGGGCGCAGCCCACCGCCACCCCCTCGCCGTGCAGCAGGGCCGGGCCGTAGCCGGTCTCCGCTTCCAGCGCGTGGCCGAAGGTGTGGCCGAGGTTGAGCAGGGCGCGGGCCGCGGCCTCCTTCTCGTCGGCGCCGACGATCTCGGCCTTCATCTCCACCGAGCGGGCCACCGCCCGGCCGATGGCGTCGGGGCGCCGCGCGAGCACCGCCTTGCCCTCGTGCTCCAGCCACTGGAAGAACTCGAAGTCGCCGAGCAGGCCGTATTTGATCACCTCGGCGTAGCCCGTCCGCATCTCGCGGTCCGACAGGGTCGCCAGCACGCCCAGATCGGCCAGCACCAGCAGGGGCTGGTGGAAGGCGCCGATCAGGTTCTTGCCGCGCGGCGTGTCGATGGCGGTCTTGCCGCCGACCGAGGAATCGACCTGGGCCAGCAGGGTGGTGGGGATCTGGATGAAGTCGATGCCGCGCTTGTAGATCGAGGCGGCGAAACCGGTCAGGTCGCCGATCACCCCGCCGCCGAAGGCCGTGACCACGTCGCCCCGGTCCAGGCCGATCGCCAGCAGGCGGTCGCACAGCTCGGCCAGCCCGCCCCAGCTCTTGGTCTGCTCGCCGGGCGGCAGCACCACCCAGGAAGCCTCGACGCCCTGCGCCTTGAGCGCAGTGCGCAGCCGCGGCCCGTGCAGCCGTTCGACGGTCTCGTCGCACACCACCGCCGTGCGGCCGCGCGGCAGCAGGGGCTGCATCAGCGCCCCGGCCCGGTCGATCAGATCGCGCTCGACCATCACGTCATAGGAGCGCGCGCCCAGTCCCACCCGGATGGCCGCCATCAGTCTGCTCCTCCCAGCCGCGCCTTCAGCGCGGCGATGATGATCTCCACCGTGGCCATGTGCGGGCCCTCGGCGCTTTCCACGATCAGGTCCGCCTCGCGATAGCTGGGTTCGCGCTTTTCCAACAGCTCCGCCAGCACCAGGCGCGGGTCGCGGCCCTTCAGCAGGGGCCGGGTGTCCTTGCGCCCGACGCGGCGGGCCAGCACCTCCGGATCCGTCCTCAGCCAGATCGACATGGCCTTCTGCTTCACCAGGGCGCGGGTCTCGGGGTTCATGAAGGCGCCGCCGCCGGTGGCCAGCACATGCGGCGGCAGGTCCAGCAGCCGGGCGATGACGCGGCGCTCGCCCTCGCGGAACTCGGCCTCGCCGCGGGTGGCGAAGATCTCGCTGACGGTGCGCCCCGCCGCGCGCTCGATCTCCTCGTCCGCGTCGCGGAACGGCAGGCCCAGGGCGGTGGCCAGCCGCTTGCCCACGGACGACTTGCCCGCGCCCATCATCCCCACCAGAACCAGGGTGCGGTTGCGAAGCTCGGCGTCGTGGGCCGGAGGCTGGGCGGAGTCTGGCGGCGCGGTCTTTTCCATGAAGGCGGCGATCTTTACACGATGGCCCGGATCAGCGCCAAGTCGAGGGATTGTAGAGAGATGAACCCCATGCCCCTGCTTCGCTTCGGCCTGGCGCCCGCTCTGTTGCTGGCGAGCGCCGGCGCCGCCTCGGCCCAGCTCACGCCGCCGCCGCTGGCCGACACCGCTCCGGCCGCCGCGGGCCCGGTATCGACCGCGCCGCGGGTCAACCCGCCCCCCGCCCAAGCGCCT
>JAQGII010000354.1 GCA_028291305.1 Caulobacteraceae bacterium | reverse complement strand
TCCTGCAGGTCCGCGAGCAGGGGCAGGAAACGCGGGTCCTTCTCCACGGCGATCACCCGTCCGCCCGCTTCCAACAGGGCCCGCGTCAGGCCGCCGGGGCCCGGCCCCACCTCGAGGGTGACGCAATCCGTCAGCGGTCCGGCGAGGCGCGCGATCTTGCGGGTGATGTTGAGGTCCAGCAGGAAATGCTGGCCGAAGCCCTTGTTGGCCAGGATGCCGTGCTCCGCCAGCGCGTCGCGCAGCGGCGGCAGGGCCTCCAGGAGCGCGCTCATGCCGCCCGCCGTCGCTCGGCGATGCCGGCGGCCATGCGAATGGCGGCGATCAGGCTGTCGGCCCGCGCCACGCCGCGTCCGGCGACGTCGTAGCCGACCCCGTGGTCGGGCGAGGTGCGCACGATGGGCCGGCCCAGGGTGAGGTTCACCCCGCCCCAGAAGTCCAGCATCTTGACCGGGATCAGGGCCTGGTCGTGGTACATGCAGATGGCCGCGTCGTAGAGGGCGCGGGCCTCCGGGTGGAACAGGGAGTCCGCCGGGCGGGGCCCCACGGCGTCGATGCCCAGGTCGCGCAGCGCCTGCACCGCCGGGGCGATGATCTCGACCTCGTCGCGGCCGATGGCGCCGCTCTCGCCCGCGTGCGGGTTCAGTCCCGCCACCGCCAGCCGCGGCCGGGCCACGCCGAAATCGCGCGTCAGCGCCTGGGCCGTCACCAGGCCGGTATGCACGATGCGCTCCCGCGTCAGCAGGCCCGGCACCTCGGCGTAGGGTTCATGGATGGTCACCAGCGCGGTGCGCAGGTCGCCGGAGGTCAGCATCATCACCGGACCGCGCGCGCCCTGCAGCGGGACCTGGGCGGTCAGCTCGGCCAGGAACTCGGTGTGGCCGGGGAACTTGAAGCCGGCTTCGTAGAGCGGCGCCTTGGCGATGGGGGCTGTCACCACCCCGCTCACGGCTCCAGACAGGGCCAGCCCCACCGCCGTCTCGATCCAGCGGACGATCATGGCGGCGTGGGCCGCGGACGCCTTGCCGGACACCACCGGCGCCGACAGGGGCAGGTCGAGCACGGGCAGGGCCGTGGGGAAGGCTTCAAAGGCCTGCTTGGCCGAGCCGACGCGGACCAGGCATCCAGCGCCGGCGGGCGACGCCGAGGCCAGCGCCTGGAAGTCGCCGATCACCACGAAGGGCGCGTCGTCGCCGCGCAGCGCCTGCCAGGCCTTGACGATGATCTCAGGGCCGACGCCGGCTGGATCGCCCAGGGTCAGGGCCAGCGGCGCGCCAGCCACCGTCTACCGCGCCTCGATGGTCGCCGACGTCCGCAGGTCGCGCAGGTAACGGCGGGACATCACCGACAGCTGCTCGGCGTAGAGCCGGTTCTGGATGTCGGCGCGCGACGGCACTTTGGCGCCGCCCGCCCGCTTGCTGCAGACGGCGACCAGGTGCACGCCGACGTCGGTGCGGATGGGCTCGGAAACCTGGTTGGCGTTCAGCTGCTGGGCGGCCTCCTTGAACGGGCCGCGCAGGTCGTTGATCTCGGCTTCGCCGAGGTCGGCCGCCACCACGCCGGGGGCCTTGCCGGCCACCGCTTCGACGTTGTCGCAGCCGGTGATCTGCGGGCGCAGGGCCTTCAGGGCGGCTGTGGCGCCGGCCACCTGGTCCGCCGTGGCGTCCTTGTCCAGCCGCACGGCCAGCTGTTTGAGGCTGACCATGGTCTGGCCGGAGGCGGCCTGTTTGTCGCGCAGGTAGACGACGTAGACGCCGTCGTTCACCTGGATCGGCGCGGACAGCTGCCCCACTCGCAGGTTCTCCAGGGCCTGGGCCACCTCGGGCGCGGCCTGGGCGGCCGAGATCCATCCGGCGTCGCCGCCGTTGGCCGCGGTCGGGGCCGAGGAGAACTGGCGCGCCACGGCAGGGAAGGGCGCACCCTGCTGCAGCTGGGCGATCAGCTGGTTGGCGCCCGCGAGCGCCTGGTTCATGCCGCCGGCGCGGTTGGCTTCCAGGAAGATTTCCCCGACCTGGTATTGCGCCTGGCTGGCCTGGGCGCTGATCCGCTGGAGCTGGCCGGTGACCTGGTCGTCGCCGACTCGCACGCGGCTGCCGTACAGGCCGCTGATCAGCCGTTGCCAGCTGATCTGGGTGCGGATCTGGTCGCGCAGGGTCTGGATATCGACGCCGGAGGCGGCGAAGGAAGCCTTCATCTGGGCGAAGGTCAGGTTGTTCTGCTTGGCGAGGTCGCCGATCTCGTCGTCGACCTCCTTGTCCTCGGCGAGCAGGTCGACCTTCTGCCGCTTGCCGACCTTGCGCAGTTCCTGGACTTGCAGGTGTTCGTCGACCAGGCCGCGCAGGGCCTGCTGCTCGAGCTGCTGCAGGTTGTCCTGCGTCGGCTGCACGCCGCTGGTCAGGACCAGCAGGCGCATCCGCTGGCGCAGATCGTAAGTGGAGATGATCTCGTCGTTGACCACCGCGGCGACGCCCTCGTTCAGCGCATTGGCCGGGAGGGCGGGCAGCGCGGGTTCGGCGGCGGCCGGCGCCGGAGCTGCCGCGGGCGGCGTTTCCGACGGAAGGCTCACCGACGGCGCGGTCACGCGCGACCGGGGCGCAGCCCGGGGCGCGCGCAGCTGCGCGTTGGCGGCGGAGAGGGGGGGTAGGAGCATGGCGGCGGCGGCCAGAAGCGCGGCGCGGCGGCGCGGGGACGTGAACATGGAGGGTGTGAATCCGGTTCGCACGACGTTTTTAGCGGAAGTCGGGTCTTTGGTATCCTGCTCCGCCCAATGTGGCGAGCGTTAGGCGCAGAATAACCTTGTTGGAAGGACGTTGGGTCCTGTCAAACGTCCCGTCGTGCTGGAAGACGAGCTCCCAGTGGGTGCACTCGTCCTGGTACAGCAGGCCGAGCTCCTGCAGCACCGGCGTATGGCTGGCGATGTCCCAGTTGGTCGATCCGGTCACCCCCCAATGCTTGGTGATGAGGAGCTGGGTTCCGGCCTGGACGTTCTCGGACCGCACGCCCTGCGAGTCGACGTCGTCGCGCAGATAGCGGAGGAAGCCGTTGGCCCGCGGACCGCCGCCGTTGACGCCCACTTCGATCGCATCGACCACGCCGGCCGAATTCACGCGGGCGCGGCTGAAGGCGCTGAACAACGGGCTGGGCTGGACGGTGGCGGCCACGATCCAGTCCGATGCGGTCTGGTTCAGGCTGGTGTTGGACGGCAGCGTCGGGTCGGCCTTGGCGCGGAAGCTTCGCC
>JAQGII010000343.1 GCA_028291305.1 Caulobacteraceae bacterium | reverse complement strand
CAGATGCTCTCGGCCGCTGTCGACCCTGGCCAGGACGCAGGCGGCGAGGGAGGCCTTGAAGGTGCTGCACATGACGAAGCGCTCGTCGGCGCGCCAGGCGATTCTGGTCCCCGTGTCGAGGTTTTCGGCATGGACGCCGATGCGGCCGCCGGTGCGGCGCTCCAGGGCCTTGAACGTCGCCGCCTCCGGCGTTTCGGCCAGGGCGCTCCACGTCGTCATCGCCAGGGGGGCCGCTGCGAGCACAACACGCCGATCGATCATCTAGTGCGCCTCTTCCTTTAGATAGCGCCGCCGCGCCGCGCCTTCCGCCTGCCAAGCTAGAAGCACGGCCGGCGCCAAAACCAAGGCGGCGGCGAACAAAGGGACATCGGCGCCAGCGATCGAGAACAGGGCGCCGCCCGCCACCGGGCCCAATGCTCGCGCCAGGGCGCCCATCGACATGTTCATGCCCAGCATCGCCCCCTGCCGGTCGGGGGCGGTGGTGCGCGAGATCAGGGCCGAGATGTTAGGCAGGGCCAGGGCCTGGCCGAACACCGCCACGGCCATCAGGGCGACTGTGCGCACGATGCCCATGCCCAGCGGCAGCAGGGCCAGGGCCAGGGCGATGATGGCCAGGCCCGAGGCCAGCATGACCGCCTCGCCGTAACGCCGGGTCAGGCGGCCGGTGACGAAGGCCTGGGCGAGGGCGGCGGTGATGGCCACGCTGGCGAAGCACAGGGACAGTTGGCGCGGTCCCCAGCCGTAGCGGTGCTGCGCCCACAGGCCGAAGGTGGATTCCACCGCCGAGAAGGCCCCGGTCAGCAGCAGGGTGACGATCAGGGCCCGGCCGAGCACCGGGTGGCGCCGCGCCTCGATCCAGACCGCGAGCCGGGGGCCCTGGATGCCGGCGACGGTGTTCGGGACGCCCCGGCTCTCGCGCACGAACAGGATCACGCCGAGCGCCGCCGCCAGGGACAGGCCGCCGGCCACGAACAGCGGCAGGCGGAAACCGGCGCTGCCCAGCTCCGGCCGGGCCAGCAGGCCGCCCAGGGCCGGTCCGGCGACAAAGCCCAGGGCGAAGGCCGCGCCCAGCATGCCGATGCGCCCGGAGCGCAGGCGCGGCGGGGTGATGTCGGCGATATAGCCCTGGATGGTGGAGAGGTTGCCGGTGGTCAGGCCGCTGAACAGACGGATGAGCAGGGCCGCCCAGATGCTGGGGGCGAAGGCCAGGCAGACGAAGCCCAGGCCGCTGGCGGCGATGGTGCCGATCAGGATGGGCCGGCGGCCGATACGGTCCGACAGGCGGCCCCAGAGGGGTTCGGCGAAGAAGTTGCCGATGGAGAAGGCGGTGAACACCCAGGTCACCTGCCAGGCCGGGGCGTGGAAGGACTGGGCATAGAAGGGCAGGATCGGCATCAGGATGCCGAAACCCACCAGATTGACGAACACCACCAGCAGCAGCACGAGCATGGCGGCCCTGCCCGGCGGGGTCTGCTGCGGCTCGCTGGCGGAGGGGGGCGACGGTGGCTTAGCCAAAGATCGTCATCCTCGGACTTGTCCCGAGGATCCGTAACCGCCGACATCCCGGAAGAAGGAGCGCCGCTTAGCCGACCCGCACAATCGCATGACCTTGGCGTCTATGGGGCCCCGGGACAAGTCCGGGGATGACTGGGTTTTTATCGCGGCGCCAGGATCATGATCATCTGGCGGCCTTCCATGCGCGGCTCGTACTCGACCTTGGCCACCGGATCGAAGTCGCTCTTGACCTGCATCAGCAGCTTCATGCCCAGCTCCGGGTGGGCCATCTCCCGGCCGCGGAAGCGCAGGGTCACCTTGACCTTGTCGCCCTCCTCGAAGAAGCGGTGCATCGCCTTGGCCTTCACTTCGTAGTCGTGAATGTCGATGTTAGGCCGCAGCTTGATCTCTTTGATCTCGACGGTCTTCTGGCGCTTGCGCGCCTCGTTCTTCTTTTTCTGCTCCTGGAACTTGTACTTGCCGTAATCCAGGATCTTGCAGACGGGCGGATCGGAATTGGGGGAAATCTCCACCAGGTCCATTCCGACCTCTTCCGCGGCCTCCACTGCTGCCGAAATCGGCATGATCCCCTGCTTCTCGCCGTTATGGTCGATCAGCAGCACCTTCAAGGCGCGGATTTCATCATTGATGCGGGGTCCGTCTTTGGACGGGGGAGCGGGCATAGGACGGCGAATAGGCGTGAACTCCGGGGGCTATCTACACAAGTCGGCGTACGGATCGCGAGGACGCGAACCGATCGCACGCCGGCACACGATATATGAACAAGCCGCCCGATGCTATCAAGCGGCGTCGAGCAACAGTTGCACGGCTTTCGTCACCTCAGCGACAGAAAGATCGGCCAAATCGTCCCGCCGCAGGACCGTCACCCGGTCGGTGCGCGGCGCGCACAGGTCCGGATCCGAGTCGGCGGAGAACAGAACCACCGTGGGCGCGCCGGCGAAGGCCGCCAGATGCGTCGGTCCGGTGTCGTTGCCGATCAGCACTGCGGCGCCGGCGCCCAGGGCCGCCAGCTCCACCAGCTTGGTGCGGCCGGTGAGGGCCAGGGTCGAGGGTGCGGCGCGCACGATGGCCTCCGCCAGGCCGATCTCCTGCCCGCCGCCCACCACCACCGGGGTCAGGCCCATGCCCTCCAGCGCCTTGGCCAGTTCGGTGAAGCTCTGCAGGGGCCAGCGCTTGCGCGGGCGGCCGGGCGAGGCGCCGGGGGCGATCAGAGCGTAGGGGCTGGTGATGGCGAACCGTTCGGCCAGGGCCGGATGCTCGCGCCCGGCCATGGCGACGGCCCAGGACAGGTCGGGGCCGGGGGCCAGGCCTTCGGCCAGGGGCTGCACGACGCCGGCTTCGGCCAGTTGGTCCCACAGGCGGTCGAGGTTCTGCATCCGGTCGCGGCGCGGGTTTAGATGCCGGTGCGACGCGCCCTGGGAGATG
>JAQGII010000028.1 GCA_028291305.1 Caulobacteraceae bacterium | reverse complement strand
GTCCGGATTTCCGCGTGCCGATGGGGTTCCTGGCCGTGGCCTATCTGTTCCACACCACGGGCGAGCTGTGCCTCAGCCCGGTGGGCCTTTCGCAGATGACCAAGCTGTCGCCGGCGGCGGTGATCTCCACCGTGATGGCCACCTGGTTCCTGTCCAGTTCCTGGGCCCAGTGGATCGGCGGCCGGGTGGCGCAGATGACGGCGGCCGAGACGGTCGCCGGGCAGGTGCTAGACCCCGGCAAGGCCCTGGCCACCTACACCCACGTGTTCGGCATGATCGGGCTGTGGGGCGCGGGGGCGGGCGTGGTGATGCTGATCCTCAGCCCGTGGCTGAAGCGATGGATGCACGTGCACGAGGGGGACGTGAGTCCAGAGCAACGGATCAGCGGGCCAGTTCAGGCCAAGTCTCGATCTTGACTCGGCCCTCCAGCTGGGCGCCGCCATGACCGTCGGGATGGAAGATCATGGCCTCGCCGTCCGCCAGCCCCGCGGAGTCGGCGGCATAGGCCGCGCGGATATTGGGGACGTGGGTGATGATCACGGTGTCGGTCTTGCCCTTGGGCGGCTCGGCGACCTTGGCGCGCAGCCACACGCCCTCCGAGCCGTTGACCGCCTGCATGCTCTGGCCCCCGTCTCCCAGTTCGGGGAAGGTCGTCGGCGTCGGCAGGCTTTCAAGGCGCGCGGTCTGCAGAGCCCGGAAGGTGGGGCTGGATAGGACCTGGCCAACGGGTATGCCCAGCTTCCGCCACGCCTCGCCCATGGCTCGTGCAGAGGTCTTGCCGGCCTCGTCCAGCTGACGCTCGGGCTTGGTGTTGCCGGGCTCGGCGGCCGCCGGCGCGGGCGGCGCGAACGGCGAGCTGGCGTGGCGCATGAGCAGCACATAGCCGCCGCCGCGCAAGGCATCGATCAGCACTGCGCCCGACAGGGTCTGTGCATGGGCGCTTGCAGCCAATACGGACGCCGCCAACAGCGTCCAGGTCCCGGCGAGAGTTGGATGTGTGACCATGGCGGCTCCTTGAGGTCAGAGGCTCGTGCCGCCCACCGTGAGTCCCGTGAGCTTCAAGCTGGGCTGGCCGACGCCTACCGGCACGCCCTGGCCGCCCTTGCCGCAGACGCCGATGCCGGGGTCGAAGCAGAAGTCGTCGCCGATCATGTCCACGCGGGTCAGGGCGCTGGGGCCGTCCCCGATCAGGGTGGCGCCCTTGACCGGGGCGGTGATCCTGCCGTCCTCGATCAGGTAGGCCTCGGTGCACTGGAAGACGAACTTGCCGTTGGTGATGTCCACTTGGCCGCCGCCGAAGTGGGCGGCGTAGAGGCCGCGCTTCACCGACTTGATCATCTCCTCGCGCGGGGTGTCGCCACCGAGCATGCCGGTGTTGGTCATGCGCGGCAGGGGCATGTGGGCGTAGGATTCGCGGCGACCGTTGCCGGTCGCCTTCATGCCCATCAGCCGGGCGCTCATGCGGTCGTGCATGTAACCGACCAGGATGCCGTCCTCGATCAGGATGGTGCGCTCGGTGGGCGTGCCCTCGTCGTCGATGGTCAGCGAGCCGCGCCGCCCCAGCACCGTGCCGTCGTCGAACACGGTGACGCCGGGCGCGGCCACCCGCTCGCCGATGCGACCGGAAAAGGCCGAGATGCCCTTGCGGTTGAAATCGCCTTCCAGGCCGTGGCCGACCGCCTCGTGCAGCAGCACCCCGTTCCAGCCGGGGCCCAGCACCACGTCCATCTCACCGGCGGGGGCGGGCACGGCGTCGAGGTTGACCAGCGCCTGGCGCAGGGCCTCGTCGATCTGCTCGTTCCACCTGTCGGGCGTGATCCAGGCGTCGAACCCGGCGCGACCGCCGGCGCCGGAGTTGCCGGATTCGCGCCGGCCGTCCTTCTCGACAGTGACCTGGACGTTCAGCCGCACCAGGGGGCGCACGTCGCGCAGCAGCCGGCCGTCGCCGCGCAGGATCTCGATCTGGCGGCGTTCCCCGTGCAGCGAGGTCATCACCTGCACCACGCGCGGATCGCGCGCGCGGGCGGCGGCGTCGATCTCCTGGAGCAGCGCCACCTTGTCGGAGAAGGCGGGCGCGGCCAGGGGGTCTTCCTCGCCGTAGAGCTTGGCGTTGGTCTGGCGCGGACTTTCGGCGGCGACGCCGGAATAGCCGCGCTTGGCCAGGGCGGAGGACTTGGCCGCCCGGCCGATGGCCGCCTCGGAAATCTCGCTGGCGTGGGAATAGCCGGCCGTCTCGCCGGCCACGACGCGCAGGCCGAAGCCCTCCGCCGAATCGTAGGAGGCGGATTTGAGCCGCCCGTCGTCGAACACGAACGATTCGCTCTCCGAGCGCTCAAGGAACAGTTCCCCGTCGTCCGCCCCCGCCAGGGCCTCGGTGAGCAGCCCCTGGGCGCGGCCGGCGTCGACGCCGGCGGCGTCGAGGATCGAAGGCAGGGCAGGAGAGATGGTCATGGGGTCAAAATCCGGACACAGGGGGGCGGCGGAGTGAACATAGGCGCCCCGAACCGTTTGCGAAACCGTCGATGCCGCCCGCTAGCGCCTTGGCAAGCGCAAACGGAGCGCGTATGCACGCCCGCATACAAATAAGGGGGGTCCAGGTTCGTTTGCGGTGCGACATTGCGCGCCCCGGGAATGAGTCCGGATGTCCTTTATCTTTAGCCTAATGCCGGTGCCCGGCGTGTTTCCGGCCACGGCTCTAGCCGACTGTGGGGACTATGAAGGCTTCGAGAATGGGGATGCGTAAGCGGGCCTCGGGGGCGGTTCTGGCCTTCGCGACGGCCATGATCGCGGGCGGCGCCTTGGCGCAGCCCATCGTCGGCCAGCCGGTCGATGGGGCGATCGGCTTCCAGACGGCCTACGCGCCGCTGAAGCACGATGTGATCTTCTTCCACGACATGATCCTGCTGCCGATCATCACGGCCATCACGCTGTTCGTGGCGGGCCTGCTGCTCTGGTGCGTCTTCCGCTACAACAAGAAGTCGAACCCCACCCCGGCCCGGTGGAGCCACAACACAATGGTCGAGGTGATCTGGACGGCGATGCCGGTCCTGATCCTGATGTTCATCTCGATCTTCTCGTTCAAGCTGCTGTTCGCCTATCACGACATGCCCAAGGCCGACATGACGGTGAAGGTGACCGGCTACCAGTGGTACTGGGGCTACGCCTATCCGGACCAGAAGATCGACGAGATCACTTCCTCGGTGATGCCGGAAGCCGAAGCCAAGGCCAAGGGCCTGCCCTTCCGCCTGGCGGCGCACGATCCGATGGTCGTGCCGGTGAACAAGGTGGTGCGGGTGCTGGTCACCGGCGCCGACGTGATCCACGCCTTCGCCATGCCGGCCTTTGGCAACAAGATCGACGCCATCCCGGGCCGCATCAACCAGACCTGGTTCAAGGCCGAGAAGATCGGCACCTACTATGGCCAGTGCTCGGAATTGTGCGGCATCGACCATGCCTTCATGCCGATCCAGATCAATGTGGTCAGCCAGGCCGACTTCGACGCCTGGGCCGCCTCCAAGGCGCCCAAGCCCGCGGTCGCGACGCCGGCCGCGCTGAGCGCCCCCGGCCCGGCTCCGACCGGCGCCGTTCCCGCCACCCCGGCGCCCGGCGCCGACGTCAACCCGGCCGCTCCGCCCAAGCCTGCGCCGCCCGTCGGCCCGAAGGCCGCGGCGACCAAGACTTCCGCACCGACCCGTATCGCAGCGCCGAGCGTCAAGCTCGCCGCGCTGAACTGAGAGTAGGATCATGGCCACGCACGCCGCTGACGCTCA
>JAQGII010000239.1 GCA_028291305.1 Caulobacteraceae bacterium | reverse complement strand
AGGCGCCCATTCCGTGGCGGACCTCCACGAGGTCCACCGCCGCCAGCCCCCGGATGGCCTCACGGATGGTGGGAATGCTCACCTCGTAGAGGTCGGCCAGTTCGCGTTCGGAGGGCAGCCGCGCTCCGCGGGGCAGAATCCGCTGAAGGATCTTGTCCTTGAGGTCGGCAATGATCTGCTGGGCGGCGCCGCCTCGGGTCAAGGGATGCGGCTTGGATGCCCAGTGATCTCGATCCGTCATGGGGCGGGCCAACCGCAGACGACCGGCCGGCCGGGAGCGGGCTTCACCGCGGGCCGCCGTTGGGCTTCAGGCCCGCCTTCAGGACGCCGTGGATCGCGCAGACCTCATCATTGTCGGAGGTGTCTCCGCTGACGCCAACGGCGCCGATGACATCATCGACTTCATCGAGGATGAGGACGCCGCCCGGGACCGGCACGACGCGCCCACCGGACGCGCTCGCGAGAGCCGTGAAGAAGGCGGGAGCGATCTCCGCGCGGCGGGCCAGCTCGCGACCGCCGAGGCCCATGCCCAGGACGCCCCAGGCCTTGCCGAAGGCGATGTCGTAGCGAAGGATGCCCGAGCGGTCCTGCCGTTTGAAAGCGACGAGGTGGCCGCCGGCATCCAGGACCGCAACCGTCAGGGGATGAAGGCCAAGCTCAACACCACGCTCCAGGGTCGCGTCGACCACATGGCTGGCCTGTTCCAGGGAAAGCGAGCTCATGGATCAGAGCGCTCCAACCGCTGTCGGCAATTCCGCTAGGTCGTGGCTGTCGGCTCCGTGCGCAGGCGCTTCAATGGGCGGCAGGCCCACCAGGAACAGCTCCATCCCCTCCTCGCTCGTCAGGCTGAGCTGGTCGCGGGGGTCGGCCTGGACTGCATCGTAGAGGCCAACCTTTTCCGCTCCGGCCTTGCCGGAACCGCTCAGCACCACGAGCAAACGCCTGGCGCGCGCGTCGATCGACATCCAGCTCGAGCCAGGCTGCAGGCGGATCATCTCCACCCACACGCCGCGTTCCGAGAACGAGCCCATGAACTTGTGGTCGACACCCGCCGCGTCCGTCATCCGCAGCCAGTTGAAGTTCTTCGGATCGGCGATCACCGGGGTCCGATAGCGGGACTTCGGGTACTTGAGCTTGGCCTTGTAGACATGCTCCCAGATCGTATTCAAACCCCATTCCGCCTTGCCGTCCGCATGGCGATAGAGGTTCTCCTCGAACCGGCCGACCTTTTCCAGCTCCTCTCGCGCCTTGCGGCGCTCCTCGATGCTCATGAAGCCGATGCCGGATGCGCCGCCGAATTGCAGGACGAACTGCAGCCGTTCGCCAGGCTTGGCGTTGCCGAGCGGGTCCTCTTGGGGTCCGTACGCCAGGCCTTCGGCGAGATAGCCGACCTGTCCTTCCCCCAGGACAATGCCGTCGCCGTGGTTCATCGGCCCCACGATGGGCAGGCGGATCTGATCGAAATTGTGCCTGTGCCGCGGCATGTAGAAGTCGGCGTCCTGGCGGCCGAGGATGTACATGAAATTATCCGGAGCGTCCGGGTCGCCCTTCAGCAGATGCTGGAACGCAATATTCCCAGTCGGGTGATCCTTGACCCATTCATCCGGGGCGTAACGGCCGATCTTCATATTCCAGTTCCTTAGACTAAATTCCGCCCTGCCTAGGCGGCTGCCGCGTCGATCGCAGCCTGCGCCTGCACTCGGCGCGAGGCCCGGCCCAGGCCCAGGATCGCGAGGGCCGCGACGAGCGACACGCACCCGGCCACGAGGAAGAGCGCGGGCATGGGCATGCCCATGCCGATCAGGACACCGCCGATCAGCGGACCGACCACGGCCCCGACGCGGCCGGAGCCCAGAGCCCAGCCAACCCCGGTGGAGCGCATGGATGTGTCGTAGAAGCTCGCCACAAGGCCGATGGCGCTCATCTGCGCGCCGACTGCGAAGAGACCCGCGACAAAGGCCGTCAGCAGGAAAGCAGAGCCGGATTGGCTGGCGAAACCCAGCACCGCGACGCAGACCCCGCCCAGCGCATAGCCGAGGCTGATCGGGATGGTCGGCCCGAGCACGCGAGTGATGCGGCCGATGAGGAAGCATCCCAGGATGCCGCCAAGGTTGAAGGCGGACACCGCCAGGACGGCGGTCTTGATGCCGAGCCCGGCGGCGTGGGCGACGAGAGGTACCCAGCTGACCAGGAACACCGTCAACAGCAGGCTCATGAACAGGGTGAGCCACAGCAGGAGCGTACCGAGGGCTCGGCCATCCGCAAAGAGGCCCGCCAACGACCCGCCGCCGTGAACGCGAGGGGTCGCCATCGCGCCGCTCCAGCGGGCGTCGGGATTGATCCTGGCCAGGATCCGCGACGCCTTGTCTTTCTGGCCCTTGATGGCCAGGAACCGGACGGACTCAGGAACGACCAGGGCAAACACCGGCAACAAGGCCAGGGGCACAAGGCTGCCCAGGTAGAAGACGCTGGGCCAACCATAGACCGGGATGAGTTGAGCGGAGACGACCCCCGCCAGGACCGAGCCCAGCGGAAAGCCGCAATACATGAGCGCGGTCACGTTCGTCCTGATCTTCCTCGGGGCGTACTCCGACGTCACGGCGATCAGGCCCGGCAGGGCCCCGCCCAGGCCGAAGCCCGAGATCACCCGCACCGCGATGAGTTGCGGCAGCGAATGGGTGAAGGGCGTCAGCAGGGACACGCTGGCGAACAGGAAGATCGAGCCGAGCAGCACCGGCTTGCGGCCAAATCGGTCCCCGGCGGTGCCCAGCGTCAGCACGCCGAGCAGGCCGCCGAACAGCCCCAGGCTGAACACCGGCCCGAAGGCTGGGGCGGGCACATGCCAAGCCGCAGCGATCGACGGCGCCACCAGCCCGATCACCTGGGTGTCGAAGCCGTCGATCATGGCCATCACCCCGCAAAGCGCGATGATGAGGATTTGAAAGGGCCCTAGCCGCCCGTCGTCCAGAAGAGCCTCAAGATCGGCTTCCCGAACCTTACTGTTCTCTTCCATCCTCATCACCGTCTCCCCGCGCTGAGAGCTTGTCGCTCTGCTAGAATTTAGTTCCCAGAGTCACCCCGAAGGTCCGCGGCGCCGCATAGGCGGCGGCCACGGCCGTGGGGGCCTGATTGACGCTGACGGGGTAGATCACGTTGGTGATGTTCTTCCCCCACAGCGTGACGCTGTAGTTGTTCTTGGACCAGCCAATCGACCCGTTCAAAAGTCCATAGGGCGATTGCTTGTACTCGTTGTTAGGTGCGAAATAGTAACCTGAGTTGGCCGCCTCGTTGAGGTTGGCGTGCAGGTCACCGTCCAACACTTGAGCGCGATAGTCCACGCCAATCGTGCCGGATGCGTTCGGCGTCTGGGGCAACTGCTTTCCCTTGGCCGACATGCTGCAGATGCCGGGATAGCCGCCCGGGCAGCTGGTGAAGAAGTCCGCGTTGGGGAACGAGGTGAACTCGTCGTGCTCAAGCTCGAGCCCGGCGGTCAAGCTCAGCTGATCGGTCACCCGCAGAGCGGCGTCGGCGTCCACGCCATACAGGATCGCGCGTCCGCCGTTGTAGACCTGAGGCGAGCCGTTGACGAAACGGGACACCTGGATGTTCTCGTATCCGTAGTAGAACACCGCGGTATTGAAGGTCAGGCGGTGGTTCAGGAACTGCGTCTTCAGGCCGACTTCGTAAGCGTCCAGCTTTTCGGGCTGGTAGGCCGGAACGGCGGGCGCGGTCACGTTGTAGCCGCCGCTCTTGAAGCCGCGGTTGTAGGAAATGTAGCCGTGGATATCGTCGGAGAAGTCGTGATTGAGGGCCACGCGCCAGGTCGGCGTGTCGGTGCGAACCGATGTGTTCACATTGGCCAGGGTGACCGGGATCACCCCGTTCAGGTAACCCATCTG
>JAQGII010000065.1 GCA_028291305.1 Caulobacteraceae bacterium | reverse complement strand
AGGCGGCAAAGGCCGTGGACGGGCTCGGCGCGGCGCGGGCGGCGGTGCGGCTGACCTGGACCGCCGGATCGGGCGGCCGGGGCCTGGCGCGGCCGCAGAGCCTGGAGCCGCGCCTGATCGTTTCGGCGGCGGCCAGTCCGCGTCCGGCCACGCCGGCCACGGCGATCGTCTGCGGCGTGCGGCGCAACGCCGGCTCGCCCGCCTCGCGGCTGAAGACCCTGTCCTATCTCGACAATGTGCTGGCCCGCCGCGAGGCCCTGGCCCGCGGCGCCGACGAGGCCCTGATGCTCGACGGCCAGGGCCGGCTGGCCTGCGCCTCCGCCGCCAACCTGTTCTGGATCGCGGGGGAGCGCCTGTTCACCCCCGCCTTGTCGTGCGGCGTGCTCGACGGCGTGATCCGCGCCGAAGTGATGGCGGCGGCGGCGCGACGCGGTGTCGCGGTCGAGGAGGTGGAGGCGCCCGCCTCCGCGCTCGACGGCGCCCAGGCCCTGTTCCTGACCAGCAGCCTGATCGGCGTGCGCCGGGTGGCAAGGCTGGACGGCACGGACCGCGGCGGGCATCCGCTGCTGGAGGCCCTGGGCGGCGACCTGGCCGAGCTGTCCTAGGGGCGAAAAGCCTGGGTCCCCGCATTGGCGGGGACGAGCGCACTTAAGCCTGGCCCCTTAGCCTCTCCACGCCGGCGCCGCGGGCTGAGCGTCGTCCCATATAAGAATCATAATGAGCGCGCCTGCAATGCCCCCGCCGGCGAGAGATTTCGTTAATGGTAAATTCAAAGTAAGCAGAGGTTAATTTTCAAGTTAATTTCCAGATTCACCTACGATTAACTTGGCCGTGCAAAATTCAAATCGTCATCGGGGTGAGCAGGCCGCTACGGCTTGGGGCCCGACACGTCTGCTTGCTGACAGGAGATCAACATGACCAAGTTCTTTTCGCGTTTCGCTCGTAACGAATCCGGCGCCACGGCCGTCGAGTACGGCCTGATCGCCGCCCTCATCGGCGTGGTGATCATCACCGGCGCCACCTTCCTGGGCAAGTCGCTCAACGACAAGTTCCAGAGCATCGGCGACACCGTCGCCACCGCCGGCACGGCTCCGTAAGCTTCCTCCCCTTAAAGCGACGGGCGGCTGCGCAGGCAGCCGCCCGTTTGCTATTTGCGGGAGGCCCGGTCTCCCAAGGCGCCGAGCGGGGGTCCCAGCCATGTCGACCATCTTCCAGATCGTCCTTGTCGTCGCCTTCCCGGCCCTGGCCATCGCCGCCGCCTTGAAGGACCTGACCAGCTACACCATCCCCAACGGCATCTCCCTGGCCCTGGCCGGCGCCTTCTTCGCCCTGGCCGCGGCCCTGGGCCTGCCCCTTTCCGAGGTCGGCGGGCACGTGCTGGTGGGGGCCATCGCCCTGATCGGCGGCATGGCCCTGTTCGCGCTCGGCTGGATCGGCGGCGGCGACGCCAAGCTGACGGCCTCCTGCTGCCTGTGGCTGGGCTGGCCGGCCACCCAGGGCTTCCTGCTCGACACCGTCGTGGTCGGCGGCGTGTTCGCCGTGATCCTGCTGACCCTGCGCGCGCCCCTGGTCCGCGCGCACATGCCGGTCGCCGGCGGCTGGTTCGGCCGGCTGACCGCGCCCGGCGAGCCGGCCCCCTACGGGGTGGCCATCGCCATCGGCGCCCTGCTCGCCTTCCCGGCCGCCGACCTTATACGTTTTGTTCATACAAGTTACTGAAATCGTTACCAGTCTTTAGGCCGGCGTTAACGCGGCCCTGCCATGGTGACGGTGACGCTTGAGCGCGCCGTCCGGTTTCCCGGCGGCCGCTCACCCCTGGTTCAAGCTATTGGAGGCCCTCTCGATGGGCGCAATCCGCCTCGTCACCATCCTGCTGGTCGCCGCCGTGGCCGCCATCGTGCTGGCCCTGGTGGTCCGGCACATGACGGCCTCGCGGTCCGCCACGGCGATGGCCGCCGCGCCGCCGGCGAGGCCCGCCGTGCGGGTGCTGGTGGCCAAGCACGACATGAAGGTCGGCGATCGCCTCGCGGCCGAGGACGTGGCCTGGCAGACTTGGCCCGCCGACGCGGTCAACCCCGCCTTCGTCACCGGCGGCCCGGTCGACCCCAAGGCCAACATCGCCGACAAGGCCGAGGCCGCGCTGCAGGCCGCCACGGGCGGCGATCCCGCGGTGCAGGCCCTGGGCGGCTCGCTGGTGCGCGAAGCGGTGCTGACCAACGAGCCGATCAGCAAGCGCAAGCTGGTCAAGGGCGGCGAGGGCGGCTTCATGGCCGTCAAGCTGCCGCAGGGCATGCGGGCCCTCTCGCTGCCGGTCACGGTGGAGACCGGCGCCGGCGGCTTCGTGCTCCCCGGCGACCATGTCGACGTGGTCCTGAACGTTAAGATGACCGGCGGCGGCGGGCAGGGCGGGCCGGCCCAGCCGGTGCAGAGCCGCACGGTGATGCGCAACCTGACGGTGCTGGCCATCGACCAGACCACCGAGCCCAAGGCCGGCGCATCGTCCCTGGTGGGCGCCGTCGCGACCCTGGAGGTCCCGGCCGAGGATGTCGACGAGCTGGCCAAGGCCAAGGACGAGGGGACGCTGCTGCTGGCCCTGCGGTCCTACGCCGACATGGGCGGCCCCGCCGGCCGCGCGGCTCCGGCGC
>JAQGII010000060.1 GCA_028291305.1 Caulobacteraceae bacterium | reverse complement strand
CAAGCGCGGCCCTTATATCGCCCGGGCCGCGGGGCTCAAGGCCATTCCTCCGCCGCCGGGGTGGCGGCGAGGCCGTCCAGGCCCCCGGGCAGCCCCTGGCGGAAGAGCCGGGAGAAGCCGGGGCGATAGCTCTCGACCTTCCTGCGGCCGTCCGATCGCGATCTCGCCGGGCGTAGTCCTCGGGAACTCCATGGCCGTGGCATGTGCCGCACGACAGGATGCCGCCGCAGATGGCCATGAACCGTGCGCCTTCAGTCCCAGCATGAGCGGCTGATCGCCGGGACACTTCACGGCAGCTTGTAGTCAGTCCCGCCGATCGAGGCGACGCCTTCGCCTTCCACCGCCAAGCCCGACCGGCTGCGCCGAGCCGCCGTCCTGTTGCTTATGATACAGTTCCATCTCCATAATACAATCCGAGACGGCCGGGCCCGGGAGCGCCAGTCCCACCGCCGCCCGGCCCGGTGGGCGGCATTGGTGTTAAGACAAGGTATCGGCCAATGTGGAATTTCCTTGACTCGCAAGCCGCCGCGACGGCATCTTGGCTGTACGGGCGGTTGCGAGGGGCGTGGCGCCCTTAGCAAGGCATTGGCGCCGACAGGCGTCATGTGCGCCTCGCTGGTTTCAACGCCTGCAAGCTGTTCGAAAAACAAAGACGCAGTCCCGTCTTCCACCGGCATCCGACTGAACGATGCGGATTTGGGGGAGATGGGATGAGATGCCGGGGAGGCCAGATGATTTTCGAACGAGGCGGCTGGACGTCTACGTCCAGCCCAGGGCCAGCCCCCGCCTCCAGCACCCCCGCGCCAAAACCCAATCCGCGAAATATGGCATCCGGTCAGGCTTGACCGATCCGTGCAGCAAGCTCACCCACGCCGCCGCGTCTGGCAAAAGCTAAATAAATAAACAATCTAAATATAGGGGCGATACCATGAAAGCTTTGAATCATCTGTTTGTCGGCACGTCGATTCTTGCCTTGATCTTGGGCGGTGCAGCTGCTCAGGCGCAGGACAAGGCCCCGGCGGCAAGCGCTCCAGCCAGCGCCGCGCCGGGCGCCGCTACCCAAGCGGTCGAGGAGATCGTCGTCACCGGCACGCACATCGCGGGTCTGGCCAAGAACACCACCGTGGCGGTGGATGTGATCAGCGCCTCGGACCTGCGCAGCCGCGGTTCTCCCTCGCCCATCGAACTGATGAAGTCGCTGCCCTACATCTCTGGCGGAGCCAACGGCGAGAACAACTACGGTAGCCAAAGCCTGCGTTACAACGGGGCCGCGAACGTCAATCTGCGCGGGCTGAGCAACGCATCGACCAACGGCTTCGACCGCACCCTGGTGCTGTTCAACGGCCAGCGCATTGCGCCCTTCGCGCTCACTAACCTCAGTCAAACCGATATCAACACCGTTCCAATGGCCGCCGTGGGCCGGGTCGAGACCCTGAAGAACGGGGGCTCCACCGCCTATGGCTCCGACGCCATCGCCGGCGTGGTCAACTTCATCACCACCAAGACCCTCAACGGCCTCGACGTGGGGGCCGACTACCAGGCCGTCCGCGGATCCGGGGGCAACTGGAACGGCCACCTCAACTGGGGCAAGGTGTTCGACCGCGGCAACGTCCTGCTGTCGTTGGGCTATGACCACACCTCGGAACTGCCGCTGACGGCCCGGTCCTGGACGTCCCAGCCGCTCCTGACCAA
Organism: Caulobacteraceae bacterium; assembly: GCA_028291305.1. Classification (GTDB taxonomy): domain Bacteria; phylum Pseudomonadota; class Alphaproteobacteria; order Caulobacterales; family Caulobacteraceae; genus BOG-938. The sequence continues at coordinate 2,380 of JAQGII010000060.1, read as the reverse complement.
CCCGCAGGTCTACACGACCAACGGCAACCCCGGCGTCTACACCGTCGCCACCGCGGCGGCGGGCCAGGGCGCCAACAAGTCCTTCCTCGACCCGGGCTGCACGGCGCTGGGCGGCCTCCAGTCGCCTCTCAACGGCCCCTCGGGCGCGCCGATCTGCTACCAGTCCAGGGCCCCCTACTATAATCTGGTCGACATCACCGACCGGGTGCAGCTCTACGGCGAACTGAACTACGAGATCGCCGAGAACACCAAGCTCCACCTGGACGCCTGGTACGGCTACACCAACATTCCGAGCATCAGCACCTCCCCGGTGAGCGGCGCGCCGCAATACTACCCGACCCTAGCCGACGAGGGCGGCGCGCACGTCGGCGTGCTGCCCGGCAGCGCCACCTACCCGGCTCAGGCGACGGCCTACTACATCCCCGCCAGCAACCCCGGCCTGAAGGACATGTTGGCCAAGTACACCGCGACGCAGCTCGGGCTGACGGCGGCGCAGTACGCCTTCGCCCAGGCCAACGGCCTGAACACCGGCAGCGGCTGGCAGGCCCTGGGGCTGGGCGGCAATCCGGCCACGGGAGGAGCGACCAAGGTCTCCGACTCCATGCGCTCCGTGCGAGTGTCGGGCGGCCTGGACGGCGTGGTCTTCAATGACATCAATTGGACCAGCCGCTTCACCGTCGGCCAATATAATGTGAACAACCAATATCCCGACATCATCACGCAGCGGCTGGAATTGGCTCTGCGCGGCCTGGGCGGGCCCAGCTGCAACGTGGCGGCCAACACCCCGGGCGCCAACGGCTGCATGTACTTCAACCCCTTCTCTACCGGCTTCCCGGCCAACGGCGCCACCGGCGCGGCCAACTCCGGCTATGTCGGCAACGCCAACGATCCCGCCCTCGTCGCCTGGATGAAGGACCCGAACCAGTTCAACAGCCGCAGCCGGCTGGCCACGGCCGAGGGCGGGCTGAACGGCAAGCTGGGCTTCTGGACCCTGCCGGGCGGACCGATCAGCTGGGCCGTGGGCGTCCAGTACCGCTGGAACGAACTGATGTCGGATCCCCAAGGGCAAGCCAACTACGCCATCGCGCCCTGCACCGACGCAGGGGCGCCGGCGTCGAGCTGCGCCGGCAACCCGACGAGCAGCCCACTCGCCGTCTTCGGCAACGGGAACACGCTCACGGTGAGCCAGGCCTCCACCGGGGAGTATGTGGAGCTGCACCTGCCGCTGCTCCCGAACTTCGAACTGCAGCTCGCCGGACGGCACGAGGCGGACTCCGCAGGCAATGTCACCAACGATCCCAAATTCGCCCTGCGCTGGCAGGCGGCCAGCTGGCTGGCGTTCCGGGCGTCGCGGGAATCGACCTTCCATGCGCCGCTGCCGCTTCAGCTGGATACGGCCAACCCGGCCATCTCAGCCGCCGCGGCCGGCCTGACGCGGGTCAAACTGACCACCATCGGCAACCCCGACCTGAAGCCGGAAACCTCGACCAACTACGATTTCGGCGTGATCTTCACGCCCAGGGGCTTGGTGGCGACCATCGATTACTGGAGCTACAAGATCAACAACCAGATCACGACGGAGAACCTGGGGACGATGGTCAGCGCCCTGTTCCCGACGGCTCTGGGTCAGGCGGGCCACTGCGGCGATCCCTCCTACGCCAAGTTGCAGGCCAAGTTCGAGTTCGCGAACGGCTGCGGCCTCAACAACATCGCCGCGGTGACCAACTCCTTCATCAACGGGCCGGAAATCAACACCTCGGGCGTGGATTTCGACATTTCCTACAAGCATGACCTGTGGGGCGGGGTGGTGACCCTGGCCACCAACGCCACGCGGATGATCAACTTCACCCAGGCCGACCAGTACCTGACGGGCACGCCGCTGAAGATCCTGGCCTCCTATAACCAGGTCGGCAAATACAACGGCGGCGGCGCCTCCAACAGCATCGTCACCTACGGGCGGCCGCTGCCGGCCTGGCGCGACATGACCAGCATCAACTTCGCCATGGGCCGGCAGAGTGTCCGCTGGATCACTCACTATGTCGACGGCGTCGTCGACAACCGGTTCGGCTTCGGCGGCTCGGTCGATCCCACCACGTCTTTGGCCGGCTACCCGGCCGGGACCAGCATCACCACGGGCGCCAAGATCAAATCGTCGTTCACTCACGACATCAGCTACAGCTATACGACCAAGTCCGACTGGCAGCTGACGTTGGCGATCACCAACCTGTTCGACAAAAATCCGCCCTTCGCCCGCACCGAGATCTCCTATGCTCAAGATCTGGGAAGCCCGCTGGGACGGGTGGTCCGGATGGGGGTGCAGAAGACGTTCTGATTACGGCCGAAACAAATGCGAAACGCAGATCGGTCGTCTAACTGATAG
>JAQGII010000059.1 GCA_028291305.1 Caulobacteraceae bacterium | reverse complement strand
CAAGCGCGGCCCTTATATCGCCCGGGCCGCGGGGCTCAAGGCCATTCCTCCGCCGCCGGGGTGGCGGCGAGGCCGTCCAGGCCCCCGGGCAGCCCCTGGCGGAAGAGCCGGGAGAAGCCGGGGCGATGGCCGCCGGCGCTCGGCCCGGCGCGGGGCGCCATTGGTGTTAAGACAAGCTATCGGCCAATGTGGAATTTCCTTGACTCGTAAACCGCCGCGACGGCATTCCGTAAGGCTCGCGCGATGGGTCCGGAATGCCGTCGCGGATGCTTAGAAAGCTTCAATGTCCCGCATGATCGGGACGGCATGTCGGGAGTGAACCAGTGACTATCGCAATCGTTGGCGGCGGAATCGCGGGCTTGGCGCTCGCTCTCAACCTTCACCGTCGGGGGATCGATTGCGACGTCTACGAGGCTGCCCCCGAAGTGAAGGAGCTTGGCGTCGGCATCACGTTGCTGCCCCATGCGATGCGCGAACTGACTGAACTGGGTTTGGGGCAGGTCATCCAGGACCTGGGCATCGAGACCTCCAAGAGCGCCTTTTTCAATCGATTTGGACAGCTGATCTACGAAGAGCCGCGCGGCCGGGCCGGCGGCTACGCCCACCCCGAGGTGGCCGTGAACCGCGGCAAGCTGCACGTGGCCCTGCTCAACGCCGCCAAGGCGCAGATCGGCGCCGGCCGGATCCATACCGACCATCGTTGTACGGGGGTCTCCCAGACAGAGGACGGGGTGACGGTCGCGTTTCAATCCACGCTGACCGGCGCGTCGCGGGATGCGGTCAAGGCCGACCTCGTCGTGGCCTGCGATGGGGTCAATTCGACCATCCGCAGCCAATATTATCCCGGCGAGAAGGTCGCCTTCACCGGCATCAACACATGGCGCGGCGTGACGTGGAGCCGGCCCATCCTGGATGGTCGGACCTATATGCGGATCGGTTCGCTGCACCTGGGGAAAGACTCGCTGCAGGCGGGAAAGATCGTGATCTATCCCATCGAGAACAGCCAGGACGGGTCTGGCCGCCAGCTGGTGAATTGGACGGCGGAGCGGATCGGGCTGGACGTCGACATGAACGATTGGAACAAGTCCGGACAGCTGGACGATTTCCTGCCGACCTACGCGAAATGGACCTTCGATTGGCTGGACGTGCCGGCGCTTATCCAGGGCGCGGAGCGGGTGTTCGAGTACCCCATGGTCGACAAGGACCCCATCGACCAATGGACCTTCGGTCGCGTGACCCTGGCCGGCGATGCGGCGCATCCCATGTATCCCCGGGGATCGAACGGCTCGGCCCAGGGGCTGATCGACGTGCGGGTGCTGGCCGATCTTCTGGCCGCGGCCAAGGATGACGGCCTGGCCGCGCTGCGCGAATATGAACAGGTGCGGGGTCCGGCCACGGCCAAGGTCGTGCGCACGAACCGCTCGACGCCCCCGGACTACATCAACATCAAGGTCGAGGAATTGACCGGGGATCGGCCGTTCGACCGCCTGGAAGATTTCATCAGCCAGGACGAATTGCGCAAGATTTCGGACGCGTACAAGAAGATCGCCGGATTCTCGCTGGATATCCGGCCGTGAATGTGAAGCTTATCGCAGACGCGCAAAGCTGCGACGGAGGCAGGACATGACGGACAAAGCCGATCGTCCGACGCCGGCGTTGGACCTCAAATTCATCTCTCACGGCACCCTGGAAAGCCGGGACCTGCAGCAGACCCGCAAGTTCTACGAGGAGTTCCTCGGCTTCGAAGTGGTGAAGGCGGGCGAACGGTCGATGTGGGCGCGCCTCGGCGGCGACCACATCTATGTCGTCATCCAGGCCGGGATGACCCCGCACTCCATGCCGTTCGCCAACCACAACGGGATCGATGTCCATACGGACGCCGAAGTCGATCGTGCCCACGCTATCGTCGTCCGGGACGCCGAGGCCTGGGGGCTGCACCAGATCAGCAAGCCGAGAATCCAGCACGGCACCTACAGCTTCTACTTCTGGGACGCAGACGAGAACGCGTGGGAAATCCTGTCCAATCCGAAGGGCGGATACAACTGGATGTTCGAACGCGGCGATCAGGAGGGGCGCGGGCACTGGAGCAAAGACTTCAAGCGTCCGATCAGCGAGCCCGAGGCAGACGCGGCGGATGCGGAATAGGCCGCGGCCCCAATTCGTCGGAGGTCGGAGACCATGGTGAACCAGGACGGCCATCCGGTGCAGAACACGTCTCCCGCAAGCGGGGCGACAACTTGATCGATCCCGGCAAATCGTGTCCGGCAAAAAAATAAGGGAATGGAAAATGCGTAGAAAATTATCGGCTTTGCTTCTAGCGACGACGCTTGTCTTCTGCGCGGACATCGGACGCGGTTCGGCCCAGGCGCCGCCCGCTCCCCGGCCGGTCGCGGCTCCCGCCGCCCAGACAGGCCCTAGCCAGGGCGAGATGATCTTCAAGGCCGCCTTGGCCGCCTCGCGGACCAATCCGGCCAAATGGGACTGGCCGGCGGCGGCCACGCCGGAGGTGCGTCAGCAGATCATCGACGGCCACCACACGCGCGAGGAACTGCGCAACATCTATAGCATGCTGGCGCGGTTCAGCGGCGACCGCTGGCCCAGCAGCGGTCCGCGGCCTGCGAACCGTGCGATGGACAGCCTGAACGCGCCCAACGCCGTGTCTCACGGCCGGGGCTTCCGGGGTTTGGAAGTCTTCTACGGCAGCAACGGCTACGGCGGGGTCGCGGATCGCGTCAACCGGGTGGATACCCTGATCGCCCACGGCGACCGCGTCTTCGTCAGTTGGGTCATCGACGGCCACCACACGGGCAAGCTGTTCGGCTTCCCCGGCGACGGCAAGAAACTCAACGTGCGGGAATCCAACCTGACGACCTTCAAGGACGGCAAGGTCGTGGAGGCCGATGGTCATGGAGACGACTACGCGCTCTATACCCAAGCTGGCGGCAAGGTGAGCTTTCCGGATACGACGCCCCGCGCGGAGGGGCCCGCTCGCGGGGCCGGCGCCGCGGGTCAGCCGGGTCCGAGCAAGGGCGACCTGATCCTGCAGGCCGCCGCCGCCGCCTCGAAGACGGATCCGGCGAAATGGGATTGGCCCGCGGCGGCCAGCCCGCAAGTGCGCCAGCAGATCATCGACGGCCACTATTCGCGCGAAGAACTGGGCAACATCTATATGGTGCTGGCCCGGTCCAGCGGCGACCTCTGGCCCAGCAGCGGCCCGCCGCCCGCGAACCGGTCCATGGACAGTCTGAACTGGCCGGGCGCGGTGTTCCACGGCCACGGGTTCAAGGGGCTGGAGGAGTCCTTCGGCAGCAACGGCTACGGCGGGATTTCACAGCGCGTCAACAAGGTGGACACCCTGATCGCGCACGGCGACCGCGTCTATCTCAGCTGGATCATTGATGGCCGCCACACGGGCAAACTGTTCGGCTTCCCCGGGGACGGCAAGCAGATCAATGTGCGCGAGTCGAGCATGCTGCGTCTCACGCGCGGCCGGATCGTCGAGGGCGACTACAACGGCGACGACCTGGCCCTCTATACCCAGGCCGGCGGCAAAATAAGCTTCCCTGACAAGACTTCGTAGTCAAGTGCGTGACTGAATACCTGATATCTGGTCAATGAACCGGCGGAATCGGCCGGGCTGGGAATGGGGAATTGGAAATGCGTGGCACTTCAATGGCATTGCGTCTTGCCGCCGTCGCGGCTGTGAGCGGGACGATGGGCCTGGCGCTCCTCGGAACGCCTTCCGGCGCTCGGGCGCAGCAGGGGCCTCAGGCCCAACAAGGGCCTCGGGGGGCTCCGGGGCCTCAAGGGGCGCGCGCGCCGGTCAGCACGGATCCGGCCGCCGCCCCGGCGGGGACCTACAAGCTGGACGCGAACCACGCCAGCGTGATCCTGCGCATCAAGCATGAAGGCACGTCCTACTCGACGTTCCGCTTCAACACCATCGCCGGCGTGTTGAACTGGGATCCGGCGCACATGGAGGCGTCCAAGCTGAACGTCACCGTCGATCCCAAATCGCTGGTGACGCCGGTCGCCGGCTTCGCGGACAACCTGACCGGCCCGAACTATCTGAACGCCGCCCAGTTCGCGCAAGCGACGCTCGTGTCCACCGGCATCCGCCGCACCGGCCCGACCACCGGCGTGATCACCGGCGACCTGACCTTGTTGGGTCAGACCAAGCCCATCACCATCAATGCCGAACTGGTCGGCGTGCGCACCAACATGCGCGGCGCCCCCACCTTCGGCTTTGCCGGCGTGACCAAGTTCAAGCGCTCCGATTTCGGCCTCACCACACTCATCCCATCGGTCGGCGACGAGGTGGAATTGACCATCGATGTCGAGTTCAACCGCCAGAGCTGATCGCCAGCCATGAGGACGGATCGGCGCTGCGATCATCGTTCGCGGCCGCTAGCAAAGCCTTTTTTTTAGGATATATTGCGTTGGAAATGGGTGAATGGATTGTCGGAGGCGAAATGAGCCTGCCGCCGTTCGCCCTTGCGCGTCGTTCGCGACCGCCAAGTAATGATAGGGGGATGACATGTCGGTAGATGGAAATGATCGGGCCAACCGCCCGAACGTCGGACGTCGCGGTTTCCTCAAAGGGGCGGCGCTCGGCGGGGTCGCGGCGGTGGCGGCACCCGTGGTCAGCGCGGCCCAAACAGCCAATCCAGAGGGCGGGCCGCCGAAGGCCGATCCGTCCAAGCCCCGGCCGGTTGCGCCGGCTCCCCGGTCCGAGGAATCCACCGTCCGCCCGGAGGGCGTCACCTATTCCAGCTGCGGCGGCGACTATATGGTCGACGTGCTGCGCAGCCTGAACATCGAATACTTCGCGGCGACACCGGGCAACACCTTCATGGGATTGCACGAGGCCGTGGTCAATTACGGCATGCTGACGGCGCCGAACATGCGCTCGCTGACCACGATGCACGAGGAAGCCTCGGTGGCGATGGCCCACGGCTACGCCAAGATCGAAGGCAAGCCGATGGCCTGCATGTTCCACACCACCGTGGGCCTGCAGCACGCGTCCATGGCCATCTACAACGCCTACTGCGACCGCGTGCCGATCTTCATGATGACCGGCGCCACCATCGACGCCACCCGCCGCTTCAACAACGTCGGATGGCTGCACGCGGCCAACGACACGCCGGCCATGGTGCGCGACTTCACCAAATGGGACGATACGCCTGGCTCCCTGCGCCACTTCGGCGAATCCGCCGTGCGCGCGTGGAAGTTCTCCATGACCCCGCCCTACGGCCCGACGCTGTTGGCGGTGGACAGCCTGCTGCAGGAGGACGAGATCCCCGGCGGCGAGGCCAAGCGTCCGCCGATCCCCAAGATGCCGCGCATCTCGCCGCCGGCCGGCGAAGAGGGGGCGGTCAAGGAGACCGCCCGGCTGCTGGTCAACGCCGAACATCCGGTGCTTTTCGCGGGCCGCTACGCCCGCACGCCCGATGGGATGAAGATGCTCGTGGAGTTGGCGGAGGCGCTGCAGGCGCCGGTTTGCGACGGCTACAACCGGATGAACTTCCCCTGGCGACATCCGCTCTATCAGACCCGCCGCCAACGCGTTCTCCTGAACCAGGCGGATGTGCTGCTGGCGCTGGAGCCGTCCGATGCGTTCGGCGTGACCAACGCGCTGGACCACGATGGCAACGCTCGCCCGCTCATGTCGCCGACGTCTCGCAAGATCAGCATCTCGTCGGTCGAGCTGACCCCCAAGGGCAACTATCAGGACGTGCAGCGCTACGCGTCGGACTACGATCTGGCCATCGAGGCGGACGCCGAGGCCACCATGCCGATGCTGATCGAAGAGGTGAGGCGGCAGATGCCCGCCTCGCGCAAGGCGGCGATCGAAGCCCGTGGCCAAACCCTGGCCAAGGCGCACCTGGATGAAATCAACCGGGCCAAGGCGGGGGCGGTCTACGGCTGGGACGACAGTCCCATCTCGATGCCGCGGCTTACGTCCGAGCTGTGGAATCAGATCCAGGGCGAGGACTGGTCGCTGGTGTCCGACACCAATTTCCAGAGCCGCTGGCAGCAGGCGCTTTGGACCGCGGACAAGCCTTACCGCTACATCGGCGGAAGCGGGGCGTCGGGCGTCGGCTATTCGTCCCCGGCCGCGCTCGGGGCGGCCCTGGCCAACCAGAAGCACGGCCGCCTGAGCGTCGCGATCGTCGGCGACGGCGACCTGATGTTCGGCCCGGGCATCCTGTGGACCGCGGCGCACGAGCGCATTCCGCTGCTCTATATCGTGCACAACAACCGCGGCTATCACATGGAGATCATGCAATTCCAGGCGATCGCCAACCGCCGCCAACGCGGCGTCGATCGGGTGGAGATCGCCTGCAACATCGACAACCCTTTCATCAACTACGCCGGGATGGCCAAGTCCCTCGGCGTGTACGCCGAGGGGCCGATCGACAACCCGAAGGACCTGGGGCCGGCGCTGAAGCGCGCCATCGCCGTGGTCAAGAAGGGCGAACCGGCCCTGATCGACGTCGTTGCGCAAGGCCGCTGAGAAGGACACAATCATGCAACGTTCGATTATCCTCTCCGCAGCCCTGGCTGTCCTGTCGCTGACGGGGACGGCCCAGGCCCAGCCGGCGGCGGCGCCCGCCGGCAACGTGGCCCACGGCAAGACGCTGTTCACCAGCACCGGCTGCTACCAGTGCCACGGCTATCAAGGCCAGGGCCTGGGAACCACCGGCCCCAAGCTGGCGCCGACCCCGATGCCCTACGAGGCCTTCATCCGGCAGCTGCGCAAGCCGCGGGACGCCATGCCCCTCTACACCTCCAAGGTGATGTCCGACGGCGACGTCCAGGACATCTACGCCTATATGCTGAGCATGCCCAAGGCCAAGGCGGCGGCGGATATCCCGCTGTTGAGCCGCTTCTAAGCCGTCGGTCCAGTCCCGCGTCGGGGCGCCAGATCAGGCCCAGGGCTTGAAACTGGCCGCCCCCTCGCGCCTGACCACCAGATAGTGGCGGACGGCGATGGGCAGGCCCTTGGCGGCCTGGACGATCTGGCGCGTCATGTCGATGTCGGCGGGCGAGGGGGCAGGGCCGCCGGACGGCGCCTCACTGAACACAGAGACGGCCTTTGGCCGCGACGCCGCCTGCCAGCGAGGCGAGCGGCCGTTCGTGTTCACCGATCTTCTACGCCTGACAAGGGGTGGACGAGCGTCGCGTTCCTCGTCGAGCAAGGCGGCTTGGCGGGGTCGCCATCCCGGCCCTAGGCCGACGCCAAGTTCCGCCCGGCGATGAAGCCCTGGCACGTCGCTCGCGCCAACCCGTGGGAGCTGAAGCCCCCGGCGGTTTCGCCGCCGCTATAGAGGCCGGGAATGACCTCGCCGGCGAGGTCGATCACCTGGCCGCGGGCGTTGATCCGTAGTCCCGAGCGGGTGTCGTGCAGCACGGGCGTGGCCCAGGCGGCGTAGAAGGGCGCCTTGGCGATCCGATAGCGCGGCTTGGGCGTGCCGAAGTCCTCGTCGCGGCCCACGTCGACGAACCCGTTATAGCGGGCGACCGCGCGCTCCAGGTTTTCCGGCGGCATCGGCCGGCGCTGGTGGCGCATCACGATCTTGCGGGCCAGTTCGGCCAAGCTGTCGGCCTGGAAGAAGAAGCCTTGCGCCGTGTCCACCCGCGGCGGCGCGCAACTCCAGCCTTCCCGCGCCGCGGCGTCGGCGTCGAAGATGGCCCAGATCGGACCGCCGCCATTGTGCCCGTCCTGGAAGCCGGCCAGGGCGGCGTTCAGGAAGTTGGTCGGCGCATAGGTGATATCGGCGGCGCTGCGGGCGCTGTAGGGTTTGTGCGCCTTGACTGTATCGTAGGTGTTGCTGGGATAGCCGTCTGCGGTCTCGTCATAGAACCGCTCGCCCAGCATGTTGACCAGGATGGCGTTCTGCCAATCGGCGACCTGCAGGCCCGCGGCCCGGGCCCGGTCGAACACCGGGCTGCCCGGCTCCCAGCCCAGGTGGGTGTAGCCGTATTGGCTGCCGACCCGGCCGGCCTTGGTCACGGTCCAGCCGAATTCGGAGGCTTGGTTGGCGAGACCCCACAAGGAAGCGCCCGCGGCCATGGCGGCGATTTCGCCGCTAGCGTCCTGGTTGGACCAGGGCATGCCGGCCAGGCCGCAATATTCCTCGGTGAGGCGCGGATCGATCATCCGGCGGAAGTTGACATTCCCCGTCGAACCGCCGGTGGCCAGCATCACGCCCTTGCGCGCCTTGAAGTGGAGGACCTTGCCTTGGTGGATCGCCGCCACGCCCGTGATCCGCCCGGCGCGCGGCGCCTCGCGGTGCAGGTCGGTCATGCGATGCTCGGTCAGAATCTGCACGCCGGCCTTGCGCGCGGCGACCTCCAGCGGCCTCATCAATCCGTTGCCGGAGGATTGCACGGCCCGGCGTTCGACAGGGGCCTGGCGCCCGGTTTGCGCCATGGGCCAATCCATCACCGCGACATGATGTTCGCGCGCGGCCGAATTGCCGACCGAGACGCCGCCGAACGCGTCGGGCGCCTTGTCCATGAACACCACGCCTTGCGCCCTCAGCCATTCGAAGGTTTCGGCCGCGTGGTCGGCGAAGGCGCGCAGCAGTTCGCGGTCGTTGTAGCGATAGTCGGCGGAGCCGTTCTGCTCGACCAGGGCCCAATCGGTCAGGTCCTGGAACAACAGGTCGGGGGAATCGGCAATGCCGTACTTCTTCTGCTGGCTGGTGCCGCCGCCCAGGGCGACATGGCCGCCGCTGACCATGGCGTGGCCGCCGATATGCGGCTCGGTTTCGAGCAGGATCACGGAGGCGCCGGCCTGGCGCGCTACAATGGCCGCGGTCATGCCCGAGGCGCCCGAACCGACCACCACGACGTCGGCTTCGCGGCCCCAGGCGACCTTGGGGGCCGCTGCGGCGGCCTCGTCGACCGCGGCCAAGGCGCCGAACACCGCGCCGCCGCCGGCCAATAACCTCCGCCGGTCCAATCCCATCCACGTATCCTCTGCTCAGCCGACTCTGCAGCTTTGCAGGAACTTGGCACAGGCGAACCCTGTCGGGCTAGTCTCGTCGGCTCGATCGCCGCATATGCCGGGATCGGTGCATCAAGGGCGTCTCCAGGCGCGTTGCCCACGGCCAAATGGGGACAGCCCAAAAGCAGAAAGGGCGTCCCAGAGGGACGCCCTAACCGTTTTCATTCGGTGTTGCTGCGCAGGGCGGGCCGGGGGCTGTGATCGCCACCAAATGGATCGAC
>JAQGII010000010.1 GCA_028291305.1 Caulobacteraceae bacterium | reverse complement strand
GTGACGTTGGGTTCGGTGGAGGGCGTCATCCTGAGGGTCGCGACAACCCGACCGGCCTCGTCCAGCTTGAGCAGGTAGGCGGCGGCCCCGCTGTCGAACTCGTCTATCTCCAAGACGTTGTCGGCTTTCGGCAGATGCCAGCCCATCCGCTCGACGAACACAAGGTGACGAAGCCGGTAGGAATCGTCCAGCAGCTTACTGAATGTCGCGCGATGTTGCGGTCTGATAAGTAATGCCATTGGGAATACTCCTCATTGGCATTAGCCTATCGATATATCCCAAGGGTCTACAACTGGTACAATTGTACCATGTCAGGGAGCGATCTGGTCGCTCCAGATGGCTACGGCGACCGCGTGCGCCCGATCGCTGGCGCCGAGCTTGGTGCGGATCGAGCGCCAGTGCGCGCGCACCGTGTCGTGGGCGCAGCCCAGTTCCTGGGCGATGCGCTTGTCGGGACGGCCCAGCGCCGCGCGCCGCAGGATGTCCTTCTCGCGCTCGGACATCGCCCGCACCTTGGGGCTGAGCTGGACGTCGCGTAGATAGAGCAGGCGCGACATCATCGAGTTGGCGATGAAGCTGACCACGCCGCGCTCCAGGTCGGTCCACTCCAGAGGCTGGGATCCCGACAGGGAGACGATGCAGCGCAGCTCGCCCGGCGCCCCCGCACGCACCGCGATGAAGCCGTCCACCATGCCGGTGTCGGCGGCGTCGCGCATGAAGCGGCGGCCGGCGAGCGTGGGGGCCTGATCGACGTCATGCCAGAAGAAGCCCTGGCCGCCGCCCTTGAGCGCCTGCTGGGCGATGGGGTCGAAGGCGAAGGCGCGCGAGCCCATGTAGAAGGACTCCCACTCCTGCGACCAGTTGCTGACGGTGGCCGCCTCGACGCCGCCGCGCACCAGGTTGCCCATGGCGGCGGTGCGGTACAGATCGATGCCGAACGGCTCGATGGCCTGCTGGAATATCTCTACGGCGCGGCGCACGGTCGGAGCGGTCGAAAGATCGCTGATCAGCGCAAGGGCGGCCGCTGTCCTGTCCATGGTTTAACTGGGGCGATTATCGCGCCGCAGTCAACGAGTTCCTTGTACAGCCGGGGACTGCGCGGCCGGGCGCGCTGCTAGCGCCGCCCGGCGTGGGCGGCCTCCTCGGCGTCCGTCTTGGGGAGGTCGGCCAGGATCAGGAAGCCGCGCTGCTTTTCGTCGAGCATGGCGAAGCGGCGGTCGGCCTGGTCCATGAACTCCTTCCGGCTGACCTTCCCGTCCAGGTTGCGGTCGGCGGACAGGACCGGCTCGGGGGCGGCGAACAGGCTGAACTGCACCGCGCCCTGGTTGGTGTCGAGGCGCTGGCGCTGGACCGGCTGGGCGGGGTCTCCTCCGCCGCCGGGATCGATCGGGCTCACGTCGCCCGGCGTCTGCATGACCACGCGCACCAGCAGGCCGCCGGCGTCCCCCCGGCCCTGCGCCAGGATCTCGGGGACATAGTAGTGCTCGTAGATGCTGATCTCGCCGCCGTCGAGCACGCCGTCCTTGTTGCGGTCGAGCACCGCGAAGAAGCGTTCGAAGTCCGCGCGGAACTCGGCCAGGTCCAGCTTGCCATCGTGGTTGGCGTCGGCCTTGGCGAACCAGGTCACGATCGGATAGGGCGCCGAAGAGGGCGCGACGAAGGGCTCGCCGCAGGGACTGATGAACAGGTTGTTGCCCTCGTCCGCCGCATGGGCCGCGCCGGCCGTCGCCAGGACCAGGAACGCCGCGAGTGCCGTCTTGCGCATCAGGACTCTCCGTCGGACCCGCCGACCGCATCCGGTGTCGAAGGCGCCGAGTCGCCTTCGAGCTTGCCGGGGGACCAGGGCAGGTCTGCGCAGCGATCGTCAAGCCGCAGATATGCCCAGCGCGTGGGCTGCGCCTCGCCAAACCGACCGGCGATCGGCGATCTGTTTAACAGGATACAACCGCCGGACCGGTGTTATCGTCGCCCCAATAGGCCGAGCGGAAGTCTCTTCGAACGCGGGCAGGACCGGCGTTCGGCGCGGCGTCGAATCCGTAGCCAAGAACAACGCGGGTGGGAAATGTCGAACAGGAAGTCGTTGAAAGCGCTCGCGCTTTCCACAGTGGTCGTTGCTCCGATCCTGTTGGGCGCGGCCGGACGCAGCGTCCCCGCCGCGGCCCTGCCCGACTGGAGCGGCATCTGGGAAAACGTCAGCGGCATCCACATGACGCAGCCGACGAGGGACGGCAGGAACCTGGCCCCCAACCCGCCGCCGATGAACGCCGAATCCCAGGCCAAGTACGACGCGGTGCTGGCGGCCGCGAAGGCCGGCCGGCCGATCAACGATCCCACCGCCAACTGCGTGTGGCCCGGCACGCCGCGCATCATCGTGGCGCCCTATCCGTCGGAGTTCCTGTTCACCCCGGGGCGGGTGACCATCATCTACGAATACATGAGCCAGGTGCGCCGCATCCGCACCGACGGCTCGCTCCACCCCAAGGACCTGGACGTCAGTTACAACGGCGATTCCATCGGCCACTGGGAGGGCCAGGGCCCCGGCAAGACCCTGGTGGTCGAAACCGTTGGCCTCCGGCCGGACACCATGTACGAGAACACCGGCCTGCCCCACAGTCCGGCGCTGAGCATGGTCGAGCGTATCCACCTGGCCGGCCCCGACGAGCTGGTCGACGAGATGACCTTCACCGACCCCGGCGCCCTGACCAGGCCGTGGACGGCGGTGTGGCATTACAAGCGCCACCGCGACTGGCAGATGCTCGACTACGTCTGCGAGGAGAACAACCGCAACCCCAACGTCGGCGGCGTGACCGGGGTGGCGCGGTGACGGCGGGCGGCCCGCGTCTCCAGCCTGGCTCTGCGCAGCGTCGTGCGGCGGGCCGGGCTGCCGGTCCTTTAGGATGTCGGGGCCAGACCGCGGGGCGGACCATCCGTCTTGGAGAACCCGGGCCGGCGGCCTTACAGTGGCCCCTGGATTCTCAACGCTGAAAGTGCCAACGGGCCGAGCGATGAAAAGCGGGCGGAAGAACGTGGAAGCCAAGGCGGTCGAGGCGGCCGGTGAACAGGCGCCCAGCCGGCTGCAAGCCGAGCTTGCCGGCCGTATCCTTCACCTGCTCAAGGAGCGGGGCGCGGGACCGGGCCACCACCTAGTCGAGCTGGACCTGTGCCAGCAATTCGGCGTGTCGCGCACGCCGATCCGGGGCGCCTTGAAGCTGCTGGCGGCTCAGGGCGCCGTGGAGGCGCGGGCCAACCGCGGCTTCGTCCTGCTCGGGCCGGTCAAGGCTGCGCCGCAGATCGAGGCCGCCAATGTCCAGGACGAGGAAGACAAGCAGCTGTTCGTCGCCATCGCCGAGGCGCGCAACCTCGGACGCCTGCCGGCCGCGTGCACGCAGCAGGAGATGGTGCGCCTGTTCGGGGCCAAGCTGTCCACGGTCGGCCGCGTGCTGCGCCAGCTGTCGGAAATGGGACTGGGGGAACGCAAACCCGGCAACGGCTGGTCGTTCATCGCCTCGAGCAATTCGGCCAGCGCCCTGGCCGAGGCCTATGCCTTTCGCCAGGTCTTGGAGCCCGCCATCGTCCTGCGGCCGGGCTTCCAGCTGGACCGGGAATGGGCCCAGGCCTGCCGGGCGCGACACCTGGCGTTCCAGCGCAAGGCCTGGCGGACGCCCCTGGCGGTGGAGTTCTTCGAGATGAACTCCGACTTCCACGAGACCCTCGCCCGCTGCTCGGGCAACCGCTACATGCTGAGCGCCGTGCAGCGCCAGAACCGGCTGCACACCTTCCTGAACTACCATTGGGTGCACGGGACCGAACGGGTGCAGTCCTCGATCACCGAGCACCTGGCGATCCTCGACGCCCTGGAAGCCGGCGACAACCACAAGGCCTCCGAGCTGATGCAGGGCCACCTGACCAGTTCGCAGGCCGCCTGATCCTGGTCGCCAAGGCGGTTCTCCCGGCCGGAGTCCGCGGCAGCGCGGAGCGCTAGGCGCGGGGGACCGGCGCGGGTAGCATCCGCGCCGTTTCGCCATCCCTGCAAGAAGAGTCCGCCCATGACCTCCGCCCCCCAAGACATCCGCGCCGCCCTCGCCCCGACCGGGCGCCTGCGCACGGGAATGAACTTCGGCAACACCATCCTGACCCAGCGCGACCGCGGCGACGGCCAGCCCGGCGGCGTCGCCTCGGAGCTGGCCCGCGAGCTTGGCCGGCGGCTGGGCGTGGCGGTGGACTTCATCGCCTACGACAGCCCGGGCGAGGTGGTCGACGCGATCGACGCCGGCAAGGCCGACATCTGTTTCCTGGCCATCGAGCCCGCCCGCGCCGAGCGGATCGACTTCACCGCCCCCTATGTGCTGATCGAGAGCACCTATCTGGTGCGCGCGGACTCGCCCGTGCATCACCCGGGCGACCTGGACCGCGCGGGCGTGCGCATCGGCGTCATGGGCCGCGCCGCCTACGACCTCTATCTCACCCGCACCCTGAAGGCCGCCGAGCTGGTGCGCGGGACCGGCGACTATCTGGAGGACTTCGTCGCGGGCAAGACCGACGCCGCCGCCGGCATCCGTCAGATGCTGAACGCCTACGCCGCCGACCATGCCGGCCTGCGGGTCATGCCGGAAGCCTTCGCCATCGTCAGCCAGGCGATGGGCGCGCCCAAGGGCAACGCCGGCGGGGCCTATCTGCACGCCTATGTGGAAGAGATGAAGGCCTCGGGCTTCGTCGCCCGCGCCCTGGCGCAGAGCGGGCAGGAAGCCACCGTCGCGCCCCCCGCCTAGCCGCGCCAACCGTTGCGCCAGCGCCGGTCTCGCACCTCGCGCATCCGAAGCGATACATATCGGGCGAAGCGATACATATCGGCAAAAACTGTTTGTCTTACGTACAAATGTCCTACCTAAATAGGAGACGTGCAACGCGGTCGAACCCGGAAGGCAGCATCATGGCCCAGCGCGTCCGCCAGATCGGCCCCGCCCGAGCCCGGACGTCCTTCGGCGGACGGCCGCAGACCCACGCCCCGTTCCAATAACCAGCCGAGCAGGTTGGCCCCGTCACCCTATGTTTTGAGATACGGACAATGAGCAAAGACACAGTCATCTACGAAGTCGAGGACCGTATCGCCTGGGTGCGTTTCAACCGGCCCTCGAAGCGCAACAGCATGAGCCCCACGCTCAACCGCAGGATGCGCGAAGTGCTGGACGAACTGGAGTTCCGCGACGACGTCGGGGTGCTGGTGCTGAGCGGCGAGGGCAGCGCCTGGTCCGCCGGGATGGACCTCAACGAGTATTTCCGCAAGACCGAGGCCGAGGGCCTCGGCGCCACCCGCCGCGCGCAGGCAGAGGCCTATGGCTGGTGGCGCCGGCTGCGCTGGTTCCAGAAGCCGACCATCGCCATGGTCAACGGCTGGTGTTTCGGCGGCGGCTACGGTCCCCTGTTCGGATGCGACCTGGCGTTCGCGGCCGAAGAGGCCCAGTTCGGCCTCAGCGAGATCAACTGGGGCATCCTGCCCGGCGGCGGGGCCGCCAAGGTGGCGGTCGAGCTGATGAGCATGCGCGACGCCATGTACCATGCGATGACCGGCGAGCCGATCGACGGACGCAAGGCGGCGCAATGGAAGCTGGTCAACGAGGCCCATCCACTGGACCAGCTGAAGGCCCGCGTGACCGAGGTCGCCGAGAACCTGCTGAAGAAGAACCCGGTCGCCCTGAAGGCCACCAAGGACGCCCTGCGGCGGGTGGCCGAGATGACCTACGACAACGCCGAGGACTATCTGATCCGGGCGCAGGAGGCGGCCAACTTCCACGACAATTCCGGCCGCAAGGAAGGCATCAAGCAGTTCATCGACGAGAAGGCCTACAAGCCCGGCCTGGGCGTCTTCGAAGGCGCCGACAAGCCGGCCGCCAAGCCCGGGACCTGAATCGCGGACCGCGTCCCCCACGCGGGAACACGGTGTTGCGGCGGACGAGGAGCGCCTGTAGGGCCTCCGCTTGCGCCGGCCAAGAGGAGCGCCCGTCGATGCGGCCCCAGGACGCGCCCTCCGCCGCGCCCCTTTCAGTCCTGCTGGCCGTCGGCGTGCTGGTGGCGGGCATGGTCTCGATCCAGACCGGCGCCGCGCTGGCCAAACAGCTGTTCCCCGTGGTCGGCGCCCAGGGCGCGGTGGCCCTGCGCGTGGCCATCGCGGCGATGGTGCTGCTGGCCTTGCAGCGGCCGTGGCGCGGGCCGCTGGACAGGAGGCACATCCGCGCGGTGCTGCTCTATGGCGCCGCGCTCGGGGCGATGAACCTGCTGTTCTACATGTCGCTGAAGACGGTCCCGCTGGGCGTGGCCGTGGCCATCGAGTTCACCGGCCCGCTGACCGTGGCGGTGATCGCGTCCCGCCGGGCCCTCGATCTGGCCTGGGTGGCGCTGGCGGCGGCGGGCCTGGTCCTGCTGGCCGCGCCGCTGGGCGGGGCGGCGATCGCCGCCGATCCGCTCGGGGCCCTGTTCGCCCTAGGCGCCGGAATCTTCTGGGGTCTGTACATCGTGCTCGGAAAACGGGCCGGCGAGATCGGGGTGGGCCGGGCCGCGGCCCTCGGCATGGCGGTCGCCGCCCTCGTGGCGACCCCGTTCGGCATCGCCCATGCCGGCGCGGCCCTGTTCGCGCCCGCGCTGTTGCCGCTGGCCGTCGCCGTGGCGCTGTTGTCCAGCGCGATCCCCTACAGCCTGGAGATGTTCGCCCTCGTCCGCCTGCCCAGCCGCACCTTCGGCGTGCTGATGAGCCTGGAGCCGGTGATCGCCACCCTGTCGGGCCTGCTGATGCTGGGCGAGCGGCTGAGCCCGGTGCAGACCGCGGCGATCGGCTGCATCGTGGTCGCCTCGTTCGGCAGCGTCACGGCCCTGCGCGCGCGGGAGGTCGTCCCCCTGCCCTAGGTCGGGGCGGCCAGCCCCTCAGGCGATCTCCATCGTCGCCACCGTGCAGCCCACGGCATAGATGGGGATCGGCGCGTAGTGCAGGACCTGCCCCGGTCCCCCGGCGGCGGCGGCGGCGGCGATGAAGGTGCGGATCTCGAAGCCGCCCTGGCCCGCCTCGGCGTAGGTCTCGGCGTCGGTGTAGGACAGCATGGCCGTCCGGTCGTTGCGCGCCCAGCGGCCCAGGAACTCGCGGTCCCAGGGCTCGTTGATGCGGCCGCTGTCGGGAGTGGCCGGCCAGTGCGAGATGCCGCCGGTGCCGATCACCGCGATCCGCTCGGGCGCGGCGTCGGCGGCCCGGCGGATGGCTTCGCCGAACGCCCAGGCGCGGTGCAGCGGCGTCAGCGGCGGGCCCTGGCAGTTGATGTTGGCCGGGATGACCGTCATCCGGTTTTGCGGATCGAGGAAGTGCAGCGGCACCATGATGCCGTGGTCGAAACGCCATTCCTCGGCATAGGCCACGTCCACGGTGTCGAGGATGGTGGTGATCAGGCGCTGCGACAGCGCGGGGTCGCCGCGGATTTCGCGCTTGGGGACCTTCAGCCAGTCCACGGCCTCGATCGGGCCGGTGTAGCTCTCGGCCATGCCCATGGCGAAGGCCGGCATGTTGTTCATGAAGAAGTTGGCGAAATGCTCGGCGGCGATGACGATCACCGCGTCCGGCCGGCTGTCCTCCAGCGCCCGGCGCATCCGATCGTAGGCGGCGTAGAAGGGATCGCGCAGTTCCCTGGGCGCGCGCTCCTCGCGCCCGGTGATGCCGGGGGCGTGGCTGCAGACGCCGGCGAAGACCAGGCTCATCCGGCGACCTTTGTGTGCGGCGAGGTGGTCAGGGCGTAGATGCCCGCCCGCACCGGACCGTGGACCAGGACCCCGTCGCGCATCCGCTGCAGGTAGTCCGACCATTCGATGCCGCACAGGGCGGCGTAGTGCATCAGCAGCTGCCCGTTGACGCCCAGCACATAGAGCAGGCCGATGTCCGGGCCGAGCAGCGCCCCCCGCTCTTCCTCGGTCAGGGCGTAGGCGCAGACCACGCTCTCGGGGTCCTGCTTGAAACGGTCCGACAGATCGCCGTCGCGGTTCAGGTCGAACATCAGCTTGCTGAGCTGGTAGAGGCTCATGGCCCGCCCCGGATGTGGTTGACCAGTCGGCAGACCTTGTCGATCTCGCAGACCACCTCGTCGCCGTCGCCCACGAAATGGACGCCGGTCGGGGTGCCGGTGAGGATCATATCCCCGGGCATCAGGGTCATGAAACCCGACAGGTGTTCGATCAGCGCGGCCACCCCGAACACCATGTCCGCGGTCGATCCGCCCTGCACCTGCACGCCGTTGACCCGGGTCGACAGGCCCAGCCCCTGGGGGTCGCCCACCTCGGCGGCGTCGACGATCCAGGGGCCCAGCGGCGTGGTCGCGTCGCGGCTCTTCACCCGCAGGTTGGGCCGATAGTAGTTCTCCAGGTATTCGCGGATCGCGTAGTCGCATGCCACCGTGTAGCCGGCCACATGGTCCAGCGCCTGGGCCTGCGCGACCTTGCGCGCGGGCCGGCCGATCACCGCGACGAGTTCGCATTCCGGATGCATCTGATGGGCGTCCGCCGGCCGGGGCGTGGCGCCGTTGTGGCCGGTGAAGGTGGCGCCGCCTTTCAGGAAAACGAGCGGCGTCTGCGGCGGCCTGAAGCCCAGCTCCGCGCTGTGGTCGGCGTAGTTGAGGCCCAGGGCGAACACCGTGGCGCCCGGCGCGACGGGCGCCAGCC
>JAQGII010000500.1 GCA_028291305.1 Caulobacteraceae bacterium | reverse complement strand
TCAGTTCCGGCAGCTTGCCGTAACCGGCCTTGTGCACATCGGCCTTGAGCTTGAGCTGCTTGACGGTGTCGGTAACCCAGTCTTCGCCAAAGCTTTCCCAGGCGAAGATGTCGATTTCCAGCGGGCCGAGCAGCGACCACATCGCCATTTCCATGGCGCCGGTGTCGGAGGCCGGCACAATGCCGATCAGGTAGTCGGCCGGAACCTGCAGCACCGCGCGGGTCTGGTCGATCGCCTCCTTGAGGCGGGCCTTGCCGGGTTTGGAGCGGTGGGAGCGGCCGACGAGCGCCCCCTGCAGGTTTTCCACCTTCCATCCGGGGCGCTTGGCGCACGGGCCGGAGGAAAATTCGGGACGCGCCGGGCGCATGGCCGGCTTGGCGGGGGTCGTCATGGATATCTCCCATCCTTGCAGATGAGCAGCGCCCCGTTGGGAGGGCGTGGCCCGCCGGGAGAGATACACCAAAGCACCGGGATGGCGAGTGAAAGTTTCGCGGCGTTTCGGTCTTTCCGCCGCCCCCCGAAACTTAACCGATATGAACGATGCAGCCGAAAGCCGTTCAGCCGCGTTTCATCTTGCGGGGACGATCATAGCCCTACGTTCGCCAGAGCGTTCGGGGCCCTCCCGATTATATTTCACGCGCCGGGCCGCCCCCGCCTGGCAAGGAGTTCAACATGAAGAAGCTTATCCTCGGCCTTCTGGCCGTCGCCGCCATCGGCGCCGCGGTTCCCGCCTCCGCCCAGGTCGTCGTCCGCGAACATCGCAACGGCGCCGTGACCATCCGCCCCGCCGGGGTGGTGGTCGACAATCGCAATTACCACAACGACCGCCGCGGCCATCAGCGTCATCGCGTGGTGTGGTTCGACCACGCCCATCATCGCCACGTCACCTGGCGCTAGGCCAGGCCGTAGCCGCCTTGAGGCCTACAGCCTCAGCCAGCCTTCAATCACCGTGACTGCCCGGCCCGCGAGGATGACTCGCGGGCCGATTGTTTGCGTGGCGATGTCCCCGCCGCGTCCCGGAAAGGCCTGGTGAAACCGCAGCCGGTCGCGGCCGAGCCGCTCGGAGAACAGCGGCGCGAGGATGCAGTGCACCGAGCCCGTCGCCGGATCTTCCGGGATGCCCGATCCCGGCGCGAAGAAGCGGCTGACCACGTCGTAAGGCGCGCCCTCGTCGGCCACGGCCGCCACCGAGACGTTGCCGCGCCCGCCGGTCGCTTCGCCGGCGATCTTCTCCAGCCGCGCGAGGTCGGGCTGCAGCTCGCGCACCATCGCCTCGTTCTTGACGATGGCCACCAGATAGGCCCCCGCCCACACCTCCAGCGGCTCCACGCCCAGGGCCCTGGCCAGTCCCTCGGGCACGGGGGTCCTGCGCGGCGGATTGGCCGGGAAGTCCATCTCGTAGCGGTCGGCGCCGGTTGCCGTCACCGTCAGCGGGCCAGAGCGGGTGTCGAAGACGATCCGTTCGGCGTCGTTGCCCAGTTCGCCGATCAGCACATGGCCGCTAGCCAGGGTGGCGTGGCCGCACAGCGGAATCTCCAGCGTCGGCGTGAACCAGCGCAGGCCGAAGCGCGCCGGGTCGGCGGTCCGCAGCAGGAAGGCGGTTTCGGCCTGGTTGTTCTCCTGGGCCAGGGCCTGCATCCAGGCATCGTCCGGCCAGGCGTCGAACGGCTCGACCACGGCGGCCGGGTTGCCGCGGAACGGGCCGGAGGCGAAGGCGTCCACGAGCCACTGGCGCATCAATCGATCCCTTCCAACCTCGGCGTCCGCACGGTCACGTCCGGCCAGCGCGTCCGGGCCGAGGCCGCCACGCGGGCGAATCCCTCGGGATTGAAGGCGCGGCGCGGATTGGGGCGAAGCGTCATCGAGAACATGTCGTCCAGGCCGAACGGCGCCGCCACGGTGATGGCGTCGTCCGCCGCCAGCCGCACGCCCACCGCGAAGGCCGGGCAGAGGAACCGCTCCAGGGCCTCGTCGGTGCGCAGCAGCGGCGCGTAGGGCTCGCCGAACCTGCCCTCGAACCACAGATGCACCCGCGCCTGGTTCCTCACCTCGACCATCCGGTCGAGCGGCGGGGCAAAGGCCGCCGCGGTCCGGCGGATGAAGACATCCTCGGCCTCGTAGGAAACATCCGGGTCGAAGTAGACGGCGTCGTAGTCCTTCAGGCCATAGTCGGGGGCGCGACCGGTCAGGGCGTTCCAGACGGTCTGGTAGATGCAGCCGGACACCAGCCGCCAGTCCGGCAGGTCCAGGTCCCGCAAGCCCCGCAGGACCCGCATCAGCGTGGGGCTGGCGCGGACGGCGTCGATCAGGCGGTCTTCAGGGGTCACGGGCGTCCCTCAACGGCCAGCCATGATCCAACGGCCCGTGCCCGCCGCCAAGACCGGGCGCGCGGCGGATGGCTTCGGCGGTGTAGGCCCAGGCGCGGGCGACCGCGTCCTCCAGCTTCAGGCCCTGGGCCAGGCCGGCGGCGCAGGCCGAGGCCAGGGTGCAGCCGGTGCCGTGGGTGTGGCGGCTGTCCACACGGGGCCCTTCCAGCAGGGTCTCGCCGGAAGGCGTCAGCAGCAGGTCGATCACCTGGGCGCCGGGCACATGGCCGCCCTTGACCAGCACCGCGCGGGCGCCCAGCGCCAACAGCGCCTCCCCTGCCCGCCTCTGGCCGTCCAGGTCGCCGACCGCGATCCCGGTCAGGGCCTCCGCTTCGGCTGCATTAGGGGTCAGGAGGGCCGCCCGCGGGACCAGCAGGTTGAGTATGGCGTCCAGGGCCTTGTCGGACAGCAGCGACTGGCCGCCCTTGGCGATCATCACGGGGTCGATCACGGCGGGCACGCCGGCGGCGGCGTCCAGCACCGCGGCCACGGCTTCGACCATCGCGCGGCGGCCGAGCATGCCGGTCTTGATGGCGTCGGCGCCGATGTCGTCCAGCACCGCCTGCGCCTGGGCCCGCACCACGTCCGGCGGGATCGGATGCACCGCCGACACGCCCAGGGTGTTCTGCACGGTGATGGCGGTGATCGCCGTGGCGGCGTAGCCGCCGAGCATGGTCACCGTCTTGATGTCGGCCTGCACCCCCGCCCCGCCTCCGCTATCGGAGCCGGCGATGATGAGGACGCGACCGAGGGACCTGGACTGCATGGCGCATGTCTAGCAGGTGATGCGGCGGCTGGGACGCACGGCTTTGTTGCGGGACAATTTTGCTGTCGTCTGGCTGGATGGGCCGGAACGCTCCCTTGGCGAGGAAACCCGATCATGGACGGACGCGACGGCGTGGTGCTGCAGGTCGGCGGCGAATGGGAGATCCGCTTCGAGCGGCGGCTCGAGCATCCGGCCGAGCAGGTGTGGGCGGCGATCACCGGCCCCGGCCAGATGAGCCGCTGGTTCGACCGCACGCAGATGCCCGATCCGCTGGCGGCGGGGACCGTGATCCGCTTCCATCACGAGGCGGCGGGCATGGACAGCGAGGGCCACATCACCGCCCTGGACCCGCCGCGCCTGATCGAATGGCTGTGGAGCGGCCCTTCCGGCGCCGCCAATCCGATCCGCTGGGTGATCAGGCCCGAATCCGGCGGCTGCCGGCTGGTCATGAGCCAGCGGGTCAAGGACCCCGCCATGCTGGCGCGCTCCGCCGCCGGCTGGCACGCCTGCCTGGGCCGGATGCAGGACGTCCTCGACGGCGGCCACGGCGGCGGCATGGAGGCCTGGCCCGTCCTCTTCGAGCGCTACTGCGCCGAACTGCGAGCCTCCGGCGTCACGACGCCCCAGCTGGGCGCGCCGCCGACACCGCCGCCCAAACCTTGAGGGCCTGCACCGTCTCGCGCACGTCGTGCGCGCGCACCGCGTCCACCCCCGCCTCGGCGCCGATCAGGGCCCCGGCCAGGGAGCCGCCGAGGCGGTCGCCCGCTTCCACCGCCGCGGGGTCGATGGCGCGCAGGAACCGCTTGCGGCTGACCCCCAGCACGGTGCGGAAGTCCAGCGCCTTCAGCCGGTCGAGGTTGGCCAGCAGCTCCAGATTGTGCGCCAGGGTCTTGCCGAAGCCGATGCCGGGATCGACCCAGATCGCCTCGCGCTCCACCCCCGCCGCCATCGCCGCCTGGGCCCGCGTAGCCAGGAAGGCGGTCACCTCGCCCACCACGTCGATATAGACGGGGTTGTCCTGCATCGTGCCGGGCTCGCCCTGCATGTGCATCAGGATCACGCCGCAGCCCAGCTCGGCGGCCACGGCGAGACTGTGCGGCGAGAAGCCGAGGGCCGTGACGTCGTTCCAGATGTCGGCGCCGGCCGCCGCGGCGGCCCGCATCACCTCGGGCTTCATGGTGTCGACGGAAATTGGGATACGGCTCTGCGCCCGCACCGCCTGGATCACCGGCAGGATGCGCCGGACCTCCTCGTCGGCCGGCACGGGCGCCGCGCCCGGGCGTGTGGACTCCCCGCCGATGTCGAGCATGTCGGCGCCCTGCGCCAGCAGCGCGCGGGCATGGGCGATGGCGGCGTCGGCGCCGAGGAAGCGGCCGCCGTCGGAGAAGCTGTCGGGGGTCGTGTTCACCACCCCCATCACCATGGGATGACGTTCAGCCGCCATGGCGCTTGCCGCAGACCGTGGACTGGGCCGCCGTGACCTGGAGCCAGCCGTCTGGGGTCTTCTCCAGCCAGCCGTCCGCCGGGGCCGCCTTGGCCTTCAGCCGATAGCAGTCCGCATCCACCCAGCCGCCGGGGCCATAGGCGTCGTCGAACAGGGCCCCGCCCTCATCGACCAGCCGGGTCGGCGTGACGTGGACCAGGGTGAGGCTATCGGCGTCGAACCGATCGGTGGGGCCGATGGCGACGAGGGTCGGCTCGGCCAGCACGGCCGGGCGGCCGGGCGCGACCTTCCTGTGCCCGCTGAGGAGGTCCACCAACACCGTCACCGTGGTGTCGCCGTCGGTTTCGCACAGCGCCGCCAAATGCAGCGACGGCGCGTAGAGGCATAGGACCGAGGTGTCCTTGACCAGCGGCCGGTCGATCACATCGATCCACTCGCCGTTCTTCACGCGGAAGCCGACGCCGCCGGGGATCAGCCGCACCGAGGCCGGGAACATCTTGAGGATCTGAGCCGGGTCTTCGTAGATCGCGGGCCGGGAGGCCGCCGAGCCGGGCGACGCCGCCAGCGCCCACGCCGCGGCAAGCGCAGCCGTCGCGCCACCCGCTCTGCCGACGCCCTTGAACACCACCGGCCTCCTCCGCTTCGCGTGAAGGGACGGGGTTTGCAGAGTCGCGTCAAGGCGGGACAACCGAAAACGAGAACAGGCGCTCAGCCCATCCGCTGCACGGACAGCAGGTTGCCGTCGGGGTCCTTGAACCAGGCGACGCGCGCGCCGCCGGGCGCGCTCCACACGCCGCGGGCGTCCTGGGCGTCGCCGAAGAAGGGATAGCGTTCGAACACGACACCCCGACTCGCCAGCCCGTCGACGATGGCGTCGATGTCCTCGACGTCGAAGCCGGCCACCGTGTAGGGGGCCGGGACCACCACGGGCGCCCTGGAGATGCGCAGTTTCACGCCGCCGGCCTGGGCCATGACCGCGAACACGTCCTGCGACAGGACCTTCAGACTGAGCACGCCCTCGTAGAAGGCGCGCGCCCGGTCCAGATCGGTGACGGTGACGAAGGCGACGGCTTTGCTGTCTGCGAGCATCGCCGTCCTTCCATCAGGCCGGCTGGGCGCCGGGCTCGCCCAGCGGCGGCGCGATCGGCGTCAGGGGCACCGACACCGACGGGCCGGTGGGACGGTGGTCCTCCGGCTCGTCGCGCACTGGCGCGATCCCCTTCAGCGCGTTGATGATCTCGTCGCCGGTCAGGGTTTCGTACTCGAGCAGCGCCTTGGCCATGGTGTGCAGGTCGGCGATCCGCTCGATGAGGATCCGCTTGGCCTCGTCGTAGCCGCCCTGGACCAGCTTCTTGACCTCGGAGTCGATCTTGCGGGCCGTCTCCTCGGAGATGTTCTGGGTGCGCGAGACGGAGTGGCCGAGGAACACCTCTTCCTGGTTGTCGCCGTAGCTGACCACGCCCAGCTCTTCGGAATAGCCCCACTGGGTGACCATCATCCGCGCCAGCTTGGTGGCCTGCTGGATGTCCGACGAGGCGCCGGAGGTGACGTGCTCCTTGCCGAAGATCAGCTCCTCGGCCACGCGGCCGCCCATCAGTATGACCAGGCGCGAGGTCATCTGCTGGAAGCTCATCGACAGCTTGTCGCGTTCGGGCAGCTGCATGACCATGCCCAGGGCGCGGCCGCGCGGGATGATGGTGGCCTTGTGCACCGGATCGGTGTTGGGGACGGTCAGGGCCAGGATGGCGTGGCCGCCCTCGTGATAGGCGGTCAGCTTCTTCTCGTCCTCGGTCATGGCCATC
Source organism: Caulobacteraceae bacterium (assembly GCA_028291305.1). Classification (GTDB taxonomy): domain Bacteria; phylum Pseudomonadota; class Alphaproteobacteria; order Caulobacterales; family Caulobacteraceae; genus BOG-938. Next base: position 4,104 of record JAQGII010000500.1, on the reverse strand, counting down.
GACCGGCGCTCGGCGCCCATCATGACCTTGTCCTTCGCCTCCTCGAAGTCGCGCTGGGTGACCATGCGGCGGTTCTTGCGGGCGGCCAGCAGCGCCGCCTCGTTGACCAGGTTGGCCAGGTCCGCGCCGGAGAAGCCGGGCGTGCCGCGGGCGATCACCTTGACGTCCACGTCGGCCGACAGCGGCACGTTGCGCATGTGCACCCGCAGGATGCGTTCGCGGCCGTTGACGTCGGGGTTGGGCACCACGACCTGGCGGTCGAAGCGGCCGGGACGCAGCAGCGCCGGGTCCAGCACGTCGGGACGGTTGGTGGCGGCCACCAGGATGATGCCTTCGTTGGCCTCGAAGCCGTCCATCTCGACCAGCAGTTGGTTGAGGGTCTGCTCGCGCTCGTCGTTGCCGCCGCCCAGGCCCGCGCCGCGATGGCGGCCGACAGCGTCGATTTCGTCGATGAAGATGATGCAGGGGGCGTTCTTCTTGGCCTGTTCGAACATGTCGCGCACGCGACTGGCGCCGACGCCAACGAACATTTCCACGAAGTCAGAGCCTGAGATGGTGAAGAAGGGCACGCCCGCCTCGCCGGCGATAGCGCGCGCCAACAGCGTCTTACCGGTGCCGGGAGGGCCGACCAGCAGGGCGCCCTTGGGGATCTTGCCCCCCAGGCGTTGGAACTTGCCGGGGTCCTTCAGGAAGTCAACGATCTCGGACAGCTCTTCCTTGGCCTCGTCGACGCCGGCCACGTCGTCGAACGTGACCTTGTTCTTGTTCTCGGTCAGCAGGCGGGCCTTGGACTTGCCGAAGCCCATCGCGCCGCGCGCGCCGCCCTGCATCTGGCGCATGAAGAATATCCACACGCCCAGAAGCAGCAGGATCGGCAGGCTGTTGACCAGGACGCTGAGCAGCGTGACCTGGTTGGCCGGCTTCACGTCGATGTCCGCGCCGTTGGCGCCCAGGCGCTTGAGCAGGTCGTCCTGGTTCATCGGGGTGACGGTCGTATAGGTCTTGCCGTCGGAATCGCGGGCCTCGACCACTTCGCCGCGGATGGTGGCGGCCTTGATCCGGCCGCCGTCGACGCGGTTGAGCAGTTGGGAATAGGTGATCTGGGCGGGCCCGCCCGAGCGGCCACCGCGATTGAGGACACCGTAGAGGCTCACCAGCAGGACGACGATCACGCCCCAGATGGCCAAATTGCGCAGATTCATCCGTCAGCCCTTAACTTCCGCCTCAACATAGGATGGCGGATGGACATTCGCCATGCGGACGAATGTCCCGATGTCATCTTCCCGCCGAAAAAGGCCGCAAGCGGCCTTGAAGCGGTGGTCAACCAGCATCCGGACGCAGCCGACTGCCTCATCTATGTGATCGCCCTGCCCGGCCGTGGCAAGGCGCACCAGCCGAACATGGCCTTCGGCGTTGCGTAAAACAGGCAAAGACGGCCGATCCGAGGCGGGCATGGCCCGCAGGGCGGCGGTGTCCCGGGCCTCCAGGCGCCTCGCCAGACCGCCGAGCGCCTGCACGCGCCAGCCTGGCGTCCCGGCTGTCAGCGCCCACCGCCCGTCCCATACCGCCGCCGCGCCGGGGGACAGATCGAGGGGCGCAAGTCCGCCGCGCGCCGCCTCGCCCGCCTCGCGCACCAGCCTGACGGCGTCCGCGGCCATCACCCGCGCCCCGGCCAGCGCGGCGGTGAAGGCGTCCCGGCCTTGAAGCCGCTCCAAAAGCGCGCTCGCCCGCGCCGGCCGCGCCAGACGCTCGGCGCCCGAGGCGCAGGCCAGGGCGATCTGCAGCAGGCGCAGGCCCTCGGCCTGCGGTGCTACGCGCAGCGCCGTGCGGTCGATCTCGATGGCGCCCCAGGGCGTGACACGGCAGGCGCCCGCCAAGGCGGCGATATCGGCGGCTGGGGCGATCGCCCGAGCGAAGCTCCCCTGGTCCAGGGCGGCGCGGGCGCGGGCGCGGGCGTAGCGTGGGTCGGCGTTGGCCGGGTCCTCGATCCAGTCCAGCCCCTGCTGCGCCAGCCAATCGCGCAGCGCGGCCCGGCGTACGGCCAGCAGCGGCCGGCAATGAAACAGTCCCCGCCCCTGCGGCCACACCGGCGAGGCGCTCCATTCCGCCAGGGGCCCGACCGGCGCGCCGGCGCCGCGCATCAGGGCGTTCTCCAACTGGTCGTCCAGCGTATGGCCCAGCAGGACCACCCGGGCGCCGGCCTCGCGGGCGGCCTCGGCGATCAAGCCGTGCCGTGCGGCGCGGGCCGCCGCGGGAACACCCGTGGCGGGCTTATCGCCCTCCCAGCGCAGGACCCGGAACGGCGCGCCCAGGCGCTCGGCCGCGGCCGCCGCCTGTTCGGCCCAGGCGCGGCTGCAGGCTTGCAAGCCATGATCGACGTGCAGCGCCAGCAGCGGGCGGCCGCATTGGCGCGCATAGGCGCCGGCCACGAGCAGCAGCGCCAGGGAGTCCCCGCCTCCGGAAAAAGCCACCGCCAGCGGTCCGGCCGCCGCCGCATCGAGCCGGCGCCGGCAGACCTGCAGACCCGCGTCCAGCGGCCGGGTCATGCCTAGCCGCAGGCGGCCGTCGAGCGGACGTCCCTCACACGCGACGCCAGGGCGGGCGTGGCCTTGGCGCTATAGCGGGCGGCGTATTCGTCCAGGGCCTTGCAGGCGTCCGCGCCGCGTTTCAGCTCGACCAGCGAAGACGACAGCCGCACCACCGCATCGCCGGCCCAGACGGTCTGCGGCCAGCCCTTGAGCGAGCGGGCATAGGCGGAGGCGGCCTCGGCATGCATGTTGCGCAGGGCCAGGGTGCGGCCGAGCCAGTAGTTGGCTTCCGATGCGCGCGGGCTGGCGGGATATTGCTGTAGATAGGCCTGCAGGGCCGCCGCGCCACCCACATAGTCGCCGCTGTCCAACGTCTGGCGGGCCTGCCGATAGGCACCCTGCTCGTCGGCGGGCGCGGCGCCGGGAGCCGCCGTCGACGCCGGGCCGGGGACGGGGCCGTTGAGGGTCCCCAGAACGCCGCTGCCCGCGCCCAGGGCTCCGGGTGCGGAGGGGGCGCCGACGGGGGGCTGGGTTGCGGCCAGTTGCTTTTCGGCCAGGTCCAGGCGGCTGGCCAGGGCCTTGTTGGCGTCATTGGCGTCGGCGGCCGCCTTGGCGGCCATGGCGGCGTCGTGGGCGACCACCTCCATCTGGCCGGTCTGCTTGCGGAGGGTCTCCTCCAGGTCGTTGATGCGGGTCTGCAGTTCGGTGACCTGCGGGTCGGGACCGGCGTCCTTGACCACCACGGGGTTGCCCTGCGCCTTGGCCTGGAGAACGATCTGGCGCAGGTCGCGCAGGGCCTTCTCCTCGCGCTGCAGGCGCCGTTCGATGTTCTTGTTGGCGATCTGCTCGGAGGGGTCGGCCAGCGGCAGGGCCGGCTGCGGCAGTTCCAGCACCTTCTGCGCATGCGCCCCCGGCGCGCTCATGAGGATCAGGCCGGCGGCGCCGGCCAGCAGGAAGGATCGCGTCTGATTCAGGCTCATGGGGGGAAAGGTCCGGGGGCGAGCGCGCGATAGCCAGTTGCGGAGGCCGGTCTTGGCGATCATCGCGCTCTCAAATTGAATGGGAGCCAGTTTAGCGGCTCCGAGTGATTCCAGTCGGAGCTAATGGGGCCCGCACGGCGAAATTGCGACACAGGATCGCAAAAGCAAAGAGGGAGCCCTCGCGGACTCCCTCCCTGATCTTGGATCAAGCGTTGTAAACCCTACTGGGCGCCGGCGGTGATGGCCGTGTGTCCGTTACGGTTCTTGGCGTAGGCCTCTTCGGTCGTGCCCGCGTCGATCGGCTTTTCCTTGCCGAAGGACACCGTCTCGACGCGCGAGGCGGCGACGCCGTGTCCGACCAGGAAGTCCTTGATCGAGTTGGCGCGGCGGGCGCCGAGAGCGAGGTTGTATTCGCGGGTACCGCGTTCGTCGGCGTTGCCTTCGATGCGCACGGCCACCGAGGGATAGCGGCTGAGCCAGGCGGCCTGAGCCGATAGGACCGGCTCGGCGTCGGCGCGCACCGTGTATTGGTCGTAGTCGAAGTAGACGCGGTCGCCGACGTTGACCACGAAGTCCTGCATCGAGCCCGGGATCGG
>JAQGII010000452.1 GCA_028291305.1 Caulobacteraceae bacterium | reverse complement strand
GCGCCTGAAACCGGACATTCGCGGTGTCTATGCGGCGACCGCTACCGACCCCCATGGCGGAAGACAAGTTAGCGAATGACTGCGCCCACCGTGCGGAGGCGCCGTTGCACTCACGAAGGACGAGCAGGCCCATGTCGCTAACCGTCGGCCTTCAGACGGACGCACTAGGGGCGCTCGAAGCCCGCTTCGCGGCGGCCGGGCGGTTCCCTTAGACCACCCGGTCATCTTGGAACAGATGCAGGGCCTGGGCTTGGGCGCGGGCCAATTCGGGGTCTTCGCGTTCGCGCGGCGCCGCAGTCGCGACCATCACTTCGCCCGCCATCCGGCCTGGACGACCGGCCAGGGCGATCACCCGGCCTGAGAGGTAGACCGCCTCGTTGATGTCATGGGTGACCAGCAACAGCGTCGTGTCGCGCTTGGCGGCGATCGACAGCAGCAGATCCTGCAACCGCATGCGGGTGAAGGCGTCCACCGCGCTGAACGGCTCGTCCAGCAGCAGCAAGGCTGGGCGACCGAACAGGGCGCGGGCGATGGCGGCGCGCTGGGCCATGCCGCCGGACAGGGCCTTGGGATAGGCGTCGGCCTGGTCTTCCAGGCCGACTTCGGCGAGCAGCTCCAGCACCCGTGGATGGCGCGCGCCCTTGGCTCCCAGTTCGAAACCGACGTTCTGGGCCACGGTCAGCCAGGGCAGCAGGCGCGGCTCCTGGAAGACGAAGCCGGTGTCGCGGGCGTCCAGCCTTGGCTCATGGCCGAGCACGCTGACCTGACCGTCGTAGTCGCGGTCCAGCCCGCCGATGATGCGCAGGACGGTGCTCTTGCCGCAGCCGCTAGGGCCTACCAGGCTGACGATCTCGCCGCGCGAGATGGTGAAGGTCACGTCGGAGACCACGCGCTTGTCGGCGAAGCGCTTGTCCTTGATGTCGACGCGGATGAGGGCTTCGGTCATGACCTGTGCGTGTCCCTCCAGCGCAGAAACAGGCGTTCAAGCCCCGCCAGCGCGCTGTCGCTAAGCTTGCCGAGCAGGGCGAGCGTGACGATGGCCACGATCACCTCGTCGGCGCGACCGGACTCGCGGCCTTCCGTCAGCAGATAGCCAAGGCCCCTGGAGGCGGCGATCAGTTCGGCGGCGACCAGGAACATCCAGGCCAGCGACAGCCCGGACCGGAGGCCGGTGAACACCGACGGGAGGGCGGCGGGCAGGAAGATGCGCCGCGCCAGGGCCACGGGGCCGAGGCCGTAGATGCGGCCGACCTCGACCAGCTTGCGGTCGACGTTGTGCACGCCTGAGACAACGTTGAGATAGACCGGGAAGAAGGCGCCGATGGCGATCAGCACGATCTTGGGCGCCTCGTCGATGCCGAGCCACAGCAGCAGCAGCGGCGCCCACGCCAGGGACGGGATGGCGCGCACACCCTGGAAGGTCGGCCCCACCAGGCGCTCTGCGCGGGGAGACAGGCCTATCGCAGCGCCGACCAGCACCCCCAAGCCGCCGCCGATGACGAATCCGGCCAGGACACGGAGCGACGAAGCCAGGATGTGCGGCAGAATGGCCCCGCCGGCGGTCAGCTCGCGCAGTGTGCCGACCAGTTCGCTGGGCGGCGGCAGCAGATTGGACGCGATCAGCCCGGCGCGGACGACGCCCTCCCACGCGATCAACAGCAACAGCGGAAGCAACAGCCCCTGCCCCCGCCTGACGACGCTGGCCCACGGCAGCCCCGGCCTCGCCGCGCGCTTGGGATTGGCGGTCGCGGCCGGGCGGCCAATCATGGATCGGGACACCGCGTCGGACATGGCGCTAGCGGATCACGGCCCGAGCGAAAGAGGGATCGATCAGCGCGTCCACCACGCCATCGGCCGAAACGCCTGCCTTGATCAGCTTTTCCTGCGACAGGATCGGCGCGGCGGCCTTCAGGGCCTTGGCCTGTTCGGCGCCGATGACCGGCCGGCTGAAATCGTTGCGGCTGAGCTGAAGCTTGGCAACCGGCAGGGACACCTTGGCTTCCTGGGACAGGAGCTCGGCGGCGGCCTGCGGGTCGGCCAGCAGCCACAGGCGCGCGCGCTCGTACAGGCCGATGACCTGCCGGACCGTATCCGGATAGCGCTGGGCGAAGGCCTCGGAGGTGTTGAGGAAGCCGTAGGTGTTGAAATCGACGTTGCGATAGAGGATCCGCGATCCGGCCTCCAGCTGGCTGGCCGCCATCAGGGGATCGAGCCCGCCCCAGGCGTCCACCCGGCGCTGTTCCAGAGCGGCGCGGCCATCGGCGTGCGGCAGGCTGACATGCTGGATGTCGGCCTTGGTCAGCCCTTGGGTGTGCAGGGCGCGCAGCAGGAAGAGATAGGCGTCGGTGCCTGGCGCGGCGGCGATCTTCTTGCCCTTGAGGTCCCCGATCGTGCGGACCGGCGAGTCCTTGGGCACGACCAGCGCGGTCCATTCCGGCCGCGAATAGACGTAGACGGCCTTGACCGGATTGCCGTTGGCGCGGCTCAGCACCGAGGCCAGGCCGGCCGTGGAGGCGAAATCGATGCCGCCGCTGTTGAGGTATTCCAGCGCCCGGGCGCTGCCTGTCGACAGCACCCATCTGACCTCGATCCCTTGCGCCTTGAACGCCGCTTCCGCCCAGCCGGAATGCTTCAGCACGAGGCTGGTGGGCGAATAGGTGGCGTAGTCGAGGCGGACCTCCTTGGGCCGGTCCGCGGCCCAGGCCGCGCCCGGCAGGGCGGCGGCGAGAAGCAGCCCGGAGGCGGTCTTGAGCAGGGTTCGGCGGCTGTCGGCGATCATGGCGATACTCAGGAATAGAAGGATGGGGTCGGCAGACGGCCGTTGAGGCGCCAGTCGCCCAGTTCCTGCAGCTTGTGGTCGACCGGGTCGTGCAGGGTGTGGGTGCGGGCGTTGCGCCAGAAGCGGTCGAAGCGGAGCTTGGCGGCGGTGGAGCGGGCGCCGAGCACCTCGAACATGCGACTGGAGACATCCAGCGCCGCGCGGGCGGCGGCCACCTTGGCGGTGGCGATGGACACCGCGACCTCGGCCCGCTCATCCGCCTCCAGGGCGGGGCCGAGATCGAAGGCGGCCTGGAACTGCGTCTGGGCCCGTTCGGTCAGGGCCGCGGCCCCGGCGGTCTGGACCCAGTAGTCGCCGAAGTTCCTCAGGATCAGCGGATCCTCGCCGGCCGTGGCGACCTTGGCCGCGATCCAGGCGGGGCCGTTGGCGTCCACATGGGCGACGGCGTGAGCCAGGGCGCCCTCGGCGAGGCCGAGATAGATTTCGGTCAGGATCAGCTGGCCCAGGCTGGAGCGCAGGGAAGCGAACGGCGATCCCAAGGGGCCGGGTTCGCGCAAGATCTCCTCATCGAGAACCGCCACGTCCTTGAACGACACGCGGCCGCTGTCGGTCTGGCGCTGGCCCATGTTGTCCCAGTCGTCATGCACCACCACGCCGTCGCGGCTGGTCGGGATGGCGGCGACGGTCAGGCCGGGCTTGTCGGCGCGGATGGCGGAGACCACCAGCATATCGGAGTCCGTAGCGCCGGAGCAGAAAGTCTTGGTCCCGTTGATGCGGTGCTCGCCGAGGTCCGGGCCGCAGGTGATGCGGGTCGATTTGTCGAGCGGGTTGAGGGCGTTGCCCCAGAACCAATTGTGCCGGGCTGTCTCTTCAAGCAGCGGGGCCCACTGTTGGCGCGGACCGTAGAACTGCAGCGTCGCCAACTGGAAGTGGTGGAAGGCGAACAGGTGCGCCAGGGCGCTATCCACCGCCGCTATCGCGCGCGTGACGGTGAGCACGTCGCCGATCGAGCCGCCCAGACCGCCGAGGTCGCGCGGAATGCTCAGCCCCAGCAGGCCGCTTTCGCGGATCAGGTCGCGCTCGCGCTTGGCCGTGCCGCCGGCCTCGTCGCGGGCCGCGGCTGTTGCTTCGAAGTCGGCCAGCAGAGTGTCGAGCACTTCGGGATCGAAAGGACGCCAGATATCCGGCGCGCGCCGGTAAAGGGACATCGGCTCAACCATGCCGCACCTGCCCGAGACCCTCGACCTGCAGCTTCAGCACGCGCGCGGCGTTGCCATGGAGGATGCCGTCCAGCACCTCGTCCTTCCAGCCGAGCTGAAGGAAGTCGTCCACCGTCTGCTTCATGGCCCGGAACGGGTAGCTGGTGCCGAACAGCAATTGGTCGCGCAGGAAGCCGTTGGCCGCTTCCACATAGAGGCCGCCGCCCGGCAGGAAGATGTACATGTCCGGTACGACGAAGACATTCGGGTGCCTAAAGGCGACGCCGATGATCTCGTTCACATAGGGGTAAAAGCCGTGGAAGCAGACGATCTGCAGGTCCGGAAAGGCCGAGGCCACCCGGCCGACCGGCGCCGGATCGGTGTATTCCAGCGAAGGCGACGTCGGTCCCGACATCAGAAACACCGGAACGCCCAGGGCCTGGCAGGCCTCGTAGACCGGGAACAGCACCGGATGGTCGGGCTTCAGCGGCGGATCGCCGAACCCCGGTTCGATGTTGATGCCGGCCAGGCCGTACTGGCGCACCGCCTTCTCGATCTCGTGGGCGTTGGTCTTGGGGCTCTGGCTCTGAGGATTGACCGAGCCGAGCCCGATCAGTTCGCGGAAGGGCGAGACCAGATCGCGGATCTCTTCGTTGGAATGGCGCAGGGCCGGGGTGTCGCGGCCCACCACCACCGCCTGGTCGATGCCGGCGTCGCGCACCTCCTGCACGAAGGCCTCGACGGTCTGCGACCGGGCGAAATGCTCGTCGTCGTGCGAGCCGGTGCGCCGGTTCAGCCAGCGGGCGGTGTCGTAGGCCTTGGTGCCCGGCGTCTTGCCGTAGAAATCGTGCAGGAAGGAGGGGCGGCTCCTCATGTCGATGATCTTGTGAGCGCTTTGGGTCATGACGGGGCTCCCTAGCTCTGCGAGACGTTGCGGATGGCGGCGTCGAACGGGCCGCCCGTGAAGTTGATGTCGCCGCTATATTGGCGCTGCTTGCCGGGCAGCAGCGGGAACACGTACTCGGCGAAGCGGTAGGCCTCCTCCAGGTGCGGGTAGCCGGACAGGACGAAGGTATCGATGCCGAGGTCGGCGTATTCCTTCATGCGCTCGGCCACGACCTCGGGATCGCCGACCAGGGCGGTGCCCGCCCCGCCACGCACCAGACCGACTCCGGCCCACAGGTTGGGGGCGATCTCCAGCTTGTCGCGCTTGCCGCCGTGCAGCGCCGCCATGCGCTGCTGGCCCACGGAATCCATCCTGGCCTGGTTGGCCTGCGCCCTTGCGATGGTGAGATCGTCAAGGCGGCTGATCAGGTCGTCGGCCGCTTCCCAGGCTTCCTTGGTGGTCTCGCGCACGATGACGTGCAGGCGGATACCGAAACGCACCGTACGTCCGAGCTTCGCCGCCCGGGCGCGGACGTCGGCGATCTTCTCGGCCACCGCCTCGGGCGGCTCGCCCCAGGTCAGGTAGACGTCGACGTGCTTGGCGGTGAGCTCGTGGGCGGCGTTCGACGAGCCGCCGAAATAGATGGGCGGATGCGGCTGCTGCAGCGGCGGGAAGACCAGCTTGCCGCCCTTCACATTGAAATGCCGGCCCTCGAAATCCACCGTTTCTCCAGCCAACAAGGACTTCCAGACGTGGATGAACTCGTCGGCCTGGGCGTAGCGCTCGTCGTGCGCCAGGTGCACCCCGTCGGACGCCAGCTCGGCCGCGTCGCCGCCGGGCACGATGTTGACCTGCAGCCGCCCCCCGGTCGCCCGGTCCAGCGACGCGGCCATCCGCGCCGCCACGCCCGGCAGCAACAGACCCGGCCGGAAGGCAACCAACAGATTGATGCGCCGGGTGATCGCGGCAAGCGACGCGGCGGTGACCCAGGGGTCCTCGCAGCCGACGCCGGTGGGGATCAGGATGCCGTCGTAGCCGAGCGTGTCCGCCGCCCCCGCCACCTGGTTCAGGTAGTCGCTGTCGGTCAGCCGGCCGTATTTGGATTTGCCGAGGAAGCGGCTGTCGCCGGAGGTAGGCAGGAACCAGTGGATGTCGAGACTCATGGGGGTCGTCTCCTTGTCTTAGCTTTCGGGGGGGCGGGGGGCGTTCGGGTACCAATATTTGAGGTGGCAGGACTCGCAGGCGGTATCGATCTGGCCGCCGGCGGCCAGCAGCCCCGCGGGATTGCGGGCGTCGATGGCCTTCAGGGCGGAGAGGCCGGCGTCCTGCAGCGCCTTGGCCTTGAGGGCGAAGGCGGCGGGGTCCTTGGCGATGGCCGCCTGGACGTGCGCCGCGCTCTCGATCCCGGGCACGTCGGCGTCGTCCAGCTTGCCGCCGGGAACGGCCATGGGACGGCCCTTCATGACCAGCAGATTGGGGGCTTCCACCAGGGCCACGGCGTAATGGCGCACCTGTCGCCACTCCTTGTCAGTGCGAGGCGCTCGGTCCTGGGTCCCGCCGGTGCTGATGGTCGTGCCGACGCTGTCCCACAGGCTGTCGGCGGCGGGATCGACCACCGAGGCCATGAGCTCCTGGATCGACAGCACGGCGGGCGTCGCCACGGCCTCGGCATTTCGGGCGCAGCCGGCCAGAGTCGCCAACAGGCCGGCGATGATCAGGGTGTGCTTCATCAGATGAAGCCGATCACGCGGCCGGCGATGCCGACGCCGAACCACAGGGACAGAGAGAGGACCGCCGCCGCGCGCTGTGCTGC
>JAQGII010000443.1 GCA_028291305.1 Caulobacteraceae bacterium | reverse complement strand
ATCGTGCACAACAACCGCGCCTACCACATGGAGATCATGCAGATGCAGGTGATCGCCAACCGGCGCCAGCGCGGCATCGACCGCCTGGGCATCGCCTGCGGCATCTCCGACCCGAACATCAACTATGCGCAGATGGCCAAGTCCATGGGCGTGTACGGCGAGGGGCCGATCGACAACCCGAGGGACCTGGGGCCGGCGCTGAAGCGCGCCATCGCCGTGGTCAAGAAGGGCGAGCCGGCCCTGATCGACGTCGTGTCGCAAGGCCGCTGAGGATGATGACCATGCAACGCCTGTTTCTCGCCCTGGCGGGCCTGGGCCTCGCCGCCGGATTGGGTGTCGGCTCCGCGGTTGCCGCCCCCGCCAAGGCCGCTCCGGCCAAGGCCGCCTCGGGCGCCGCCCACGGCCGCGAGATCTACGTCAGCTACGGCTGCTACCAGTGCCACGGCTACCAGGGGCAGGGGTCCTCCTCGGCGGGGCCGAAACTGGCCCCCGGCCCGATGCCGCTCGACGCCTTCACGCGGCAGATGCGCAACCCGCGCGACCGGATGCCGGTCTACACCTCCAAGGTCGTCTCCGAGGGCGACCTGAACGATCTGTACGCCTACCTGCAGACCATTCCCAAGGCCAAGGCGGTAGCGGACATCCCGCTGCTGAACCAGTGACCAAGCCCTAGCCGGCGCCGCGTTCGAAATCCATCCGCCGGACGCCGCCTCTCGCGCGGCCCGGCGGAACTGTGCCCCGCTAAAAATGTGCTTCTTAAAATAATAATACAATAACAACAGTATCCACCAGGAGGGAACTCGAATGACCAGGAACAACCTTGGCAGGACGTTGATGTCGGGGGCCGCGCTGAGCGTGCTCATGATCGGGACCCAGGCCTTCGCGCAGGCGGGCCCGGGAGCGAACGCCGGCACCGGCGTGGAAGAGGTGGTGGTCACCGCCACACGCCAGGCCGACACCGTCAACCGCGTGTCGCTGTCGGTGGCCGCCGTCACCCAGAAGGCCCTGGACGCCCAGGGCGTCAAACAGGCCGTCGATATCGTCCGGCTCGTGCCGGGCCTCAGCATCGCCGGCGGCAACTCGACGCCGGGCATCGGCACCTTCGCCATTCGCGGCATCGTCGGCGGCACCGGCGCGGCCACCACCGGCATCTACCTGGACGACGTGTCCCTGACCAAGCGCGCCAACAATGGCGTGCAGCAGAACAACGGCGCCCCGTTGCCGGCGCTGTTCGACCTGGAGCGGGTGGAAGTGCTGAAGGGGCCGCAAGGCACCCTGTACGGCGGCTCCTCCGAAGGCGGCACAGTGCGCTTCATCACGCCCACGCCCAGCCTGACCACCTATTCCGGCAACGCCCGCGCCGAAGGCAGGAGCGTCGACATGGGCGGCGCCGGCTACGAGTTCGGCGTCGCCATCGGCGGTCCGCTCGTGCCGGACAAGCTCGGCTTCCGCATCAGCGCCCTGACCCGGTTGACGCCGGGCTGGATCAACGCCGTCAGCCCCTACACCGGCCAGACCCTGTTCAAGAACGTCAACGAGAACACCGACAACGGCTTCCGCGGCGCCCTGCGCTGGATTCCGATCGACCGGATGACGGTCGATGTGTCCGCCTACAACTCCAAGACCTGGCTGAAGAGCGCCATCACCGGCCCGACCAGCGTCTATTCGCCCAAGGGCAATGGCCAACGGGCTTCGGCCACGGACACCTTCACCACGCCGGCGCTCTGCTACAACACCAACTCGCGGACCGTCCCCGTCCAGCTCTACAACCCGTCCCTGCCGTATCCGACCGCGCCGCTGGGCACCGCCCAGGCGCCCGCGCTGTGCACGGGGACGACGCCCGCGGCCAGCCAGTTCAACCGGCCGGCCCTCACCTACGGACCGTTCCATCTGGCCAAGAACGACGCCCTGCTGACCACCCAGCAAGGCCTCTATCCCGGCCAGACCGAACTGGGCGTCTATTCGGCCACCGTCGGCTACGACTTCGACGCCCTATCGGTGAAGCTGATTACCTCCAACGTGCAGGACCACACGCGCGGCGGCGGCGCCGGCGGCGAGGACCAGACCCAGCAGCAGTGGCTGACCGGCGGGCCGGTGACCTCGGCGGGCGCCGTGGTCAAGGGCTTCCCCCTGTGGGGCCCCCTGCCGGACTATCCGGGCCTGTTCCGTTCGAACAGCAACCGGCAGGGCTGGGAAGAGGAGATCCGGCTGTCCTCGCCGGCCAACTCCAGGCCGCTCAGCTGGGTGGCGGGAGTGTTCTATTCCGACCAGCGCATCCACCAGGTCTATTACTATGACGACGGCGGCGGAAAGCTGAACACCTCCGAGCTCGGCTTCTGGGGCATCACCTCGCTGCAGCGTTACGGCGTGCAGAACATCTGCAACTGCAACAGCTATCTGGAAGCCCATCTGAAGGACAAGGAAACCGCCATCTACGGCGAAGCCAACTACTTCGTCCTGCCGCAGCTGAAGGCCACGGTCGGCCTGCGCTATTCGATCCTGGACCTGACCTACGACCAGCTGGCCTACGGCGTGTTCTCCTCGCGCTATCCCAATGCGCCGGGAAGCATCTCGTCGGTCCAGAGCACCGACCGGCCGGTGACGCCCAAGTTCGCCCTGACCTACAACTTCACCGACAGCGACCTGGTGTACGGCTCGGCGTCCAAGGGCTTCCGCGCCGGCGGCGGCAACGCGGCCGTCACCCAGTCGGTCTGCCAGACCGGCCTGGATCAGTTCGGCATCACCGCCAACGACGTGCCCAAGGCGTTCCACCCGGACACGGTGTGGAGCTACGAGGTGGGCGGCAAGTTCCGGCTGCTCGACAACAGGCTGCAGGTCAACGGCGCGATCTACCAGATCGACTGGACCGGCATCCAGGCGACCCTGACCATCCCCGGGTGCGGCCTGACCTTCGTGCAGAACGGCGGACGTGCGCAAAGCCGGGGCTTCGACCTGCAGACCCAGTACCGGCCGATCTCGCCGCTCTCGCTCGGCTTCAACCTGTCCTACACCGACGCCAAGTATCTCGATCCGGTGGCGGGCCCCAAGGGCGCGGTTGCGGGCGTGGCGCCGTCGATCAACGCGGGCGACCACTTCGCCGTCCCGCAATGGCAGCTCAGCGCCAGCGGCCAGTACGATTTCGGCCTGTTCAGCCGCAACCTCTATGTCCGCGCGGACTACCAGTACCAGGGCGGCTATCAGACCCCGGGCAGCTTCGGGGTGGCGGTCTACAACCCCTACACGCTGAATGTGCCTTCGTGGGACGTGCTCAGCCTGCGGGGCGGGATCACCTTCGCCAAGTGGGACATGAACGTCTACGCCAACAACGTGATCAACAAGTTCCAGAAGCTGTCTGGAGCCGGGGGCGCCGGCGCCGGCGTCGGCATCAGCGGATGCCAGCCGACCAGCGGCCCGAGCTGCTCGAGCTTCACCGTCTACAACCCGTTCGTGACCCAGAACTACGTGCGGCCGCGCGAAATCGGCGTCCAGGCCAACTACCGGTTCTAGCTGCGCAGAGGGAAGGCGGGGTTTCCCCGCCTTCCCGGTCAGCCTGGGCCTGGCCCGGCCGCAAAGGCAGGACCCATATTCTCGTCTTCTCGCTCGATAATAAGACCCGTAATTCCCAATTAGCGGGATTACAATGTGACGTGAGTGTTGACATCGTTACATTGGGACGCAACTAATGTCTGGTCCATATACGCTATCGCTTGCGTAGTGGTCTCCGGCCGCAAGTTATC
>JAQGII010000440.1 GCA_028291305.1 Caulobacteraceae bacterium | reverse complement strand
CGCTGGCTGAGCGAACGCTGCTCCGGCGAGGAGCCCCGTTGCCAGGATCGAAGTGATGATAATGAAGCGCCGAGCCATAAGTGCCCCCTTGTTGGCTACGCGACTAACGAAGCAGCTTTAAGCGAATTCTCTTAAGTGGGAAACAGGATTTCCAACAAAAGCCCAGTTAAAAGAACCGTTCGCCGATGCGTATCGTATCACCCGGCAGCACTGGAGTCGCGGGCGTCAAGACGGATTGCTCTTCGGACGCCGTCGCTGCCCGTTTAATGAACACCTTGTGCGTATCGGCGCGGTAGGTGAAGCCCTGAGCCGTGGCAACGGCGTTCAATACGGTCAATCCATTGGTGTACGGATATTCGCCCGGCTTCATGACCTCGCCCAGAATATAGAACGGACGATAGTTGAGCACTTCGGCGCTGACCCGAGGTTGTTTCAGGTACCCATCGGCCAGCTTGGCTGCGACGGCCGCCTGCAATTCAGGCACCGTGACCCCCAGGGCGTCGATCTCGCCGATCAGGGGGAATGAAATCTTGCCGGCGCCGGAAACGAAGAATTCGCCGGTCAGGGACTCTTCGCCGAAGACGATGATCCTCACCTTGTCGCCGGCGCCCAGGCGGTATTCGAACGAGGACGCGGCCCGAGGCGACGGATTGGCGACGCTGTCGCGGTCCTGCGCCAGGGCGAATCCGTCCCACGCGATCGTCCAGGCCAAGACCGCCAAAAATGCGCTGACGCCGCGCCGAATCATCCAGCTCCCCCTTAAGCCGCAGACCGTTGATCTGCCATAGGCGTCCGCCAAAGGATAGCGCCCCCTAGCCAGGCTTGGCCGCCGTCGACGGGGGATGCGGCGCGATGTCCAGATCGACGACATCGAAGTTCAGTTCGGCGCGCAGCCGGTCGGCCAGGATGCGCCGGTGGCAGTGGGCGGCGTCGGCTTCGTAGCAGAGCAGGGCGGTGGGCCGGGCCCGGGCGATCTCGCCCGCCTCGGCCAGGGCGAGGATGGCGTCCGGCTCGGCCAGATGGGCTTCGAAGATGTCGTGCATCTGCGCGATACGCCCCGCCCGCGCCGCCTCGCGGCCGGCCTTGGGGGTGCCCAGGGCGCGCAGATGGATGTAGTCGACGCCGGCGGCCTTCAGGCTCGCGGCCAGCATGGTCTTGGAGAAGCCGGCCCGGCGCGAGGCGGCCACGGCCCGCACGTCCAGCACCAGGGCCACACCGGCCGCCTTGAGCGCTCCGATCACCTGGTCGAGCGACGCCTGCTCGTAGCCGATGGTGTAGAGACGGGCCGCCATCTCAGAGCTCCAGGCCTTCGATGGGGTCCACGGCCATGGCGGCGAACACGTCCGCGGGCATCACGAGGGACCGGCGCGCCTTCAGGTCGAGGAACAGCGAGACCACCTCGGCGGTGGCCCAGGGGCGGCCGGAGGTGGGGTCCAGCAGCCAATGCACCACGCTGCGGCTCTTGGGCGTCATGGCGCGGTGGCCCGAGCGCAGCTGCAGGCGATCCCCGGCGTGCGGCCAGGCATGGTAGAGGCAGCGGTATTCCACGGCGGCGCCGCCTAGGCGCTCCCTCAGGTCCGGCGCCGCGGCCAGGGCCGCGGCCACGGAATCGCGGAAGACGTGCCCCACCGACGAATAGACCCGGGCCAGCACCTGTTCGGGCAGCATCCGTCCGAAGACGTCGCAGTCGTGTAGTCCCACCGCGCCGGTTGCCGCCACCGGCAAGCCCAGCGCTTCGGCCCTCTCCAGCCCTGCCACGGTCGACACCGGCGCGCCGGAAATCCCGCGCGGCGCGGCGAAATCCGGGGCGGCGATCATCAGCCCCTCGGCCAGCCGCCGGGTGGATTGCGGCCAGGGGAAGGGCTTCAGGTCGCGGGGGGTGACGTGGGTCACCCGCACGGTCACGGCCGCCGCCGGCTGTCCCGAGGCGTGGAACAGCAGCTGCAGCAGGGTCGCGTCGCTCTCGCCCATCGACAGCACGCCGCCGGTCATCAGCAGGCCGGCGCCGGCGCGGGCCTCCTTCAGGAACCGGACATGGTGCTCGCGCACCAGCAGGGTGGACGAGGCGCCCGGCGAAAAGGCCCTGGGCATGCCCAGGGCGGCGGCCAGCCCGACCAGGCCCTCGCCGGCGATCGACAGGTAGAAGCGCACGTTCATGTGCCCCATCTCGTCGCACTGCCAGGGCGTGACCCCGCCGCGCCAGACCTCCACGCCCTGCTGGTTCGTTGCCGCCTCGCTCACGCGTGCTCCTGTGCGTGCAGATGCGCGCCGGGCGCCTCGTCGCGGCACTGGGCGCAGCGTCCGCGCGCCTCGATGGCCACGGTCTGGATGGTGTAGCCGGCCTCGCCCGCCAAGCCGCGCAGCGCCTCGTCCACCGGCGCGGCGATCTCCTCGGTCTTGCCGCAGCAGTCGCAGATCAGGAAGGCGGCGGCGTGGCCGCCTGGCTCGCCGCGGCAGGCGACATAGGCCGACAGGCTCTCGATACGGTGCGCCAGGCCCTCGCGCTCCAGGAACTCCAGGGCCCGGTAGATGGTCGGCGGCTTGGCGGTTTCGCCCACGGTGTCGCTGAAGGCCGAGATCAGGTCGTAGGCCTTGACCGGCTGGCCGGCCCGCATCAGCAGCTCCAGCACCCGGCGTCGCGCCGGGGTCAGCTTCTGCCCTTGCGTCTCGCAGCGCGTCTCGGCCGACTTCAAGCCGGCCGTCAGCGCCCGGCCGCTGAGGCCCAGCGGCTCATGACGATGGCCGGCATGGTCGTGTCCCATGCCCTGCAGGTAAAGCCGAACCGGGCCGCCCGCAAGCGCGCGGCGCTCGCCTAGGCGAACAGATTGGCCCAGCGCCGCTTTTCACGGCCGCGCCAGGCGCCGCGGTGATAGGCGTCGGACGCGATCAGGGGCACCACGGTGGTGGCTTCGGCGAACACCATCTGTTCGTGGGTGGTCTGCACCTTGCCCCAGGAGGCGGCCTCCTTGAGGGTGGAGGAGGAGCAGGCCCCGTCGCGCACGTCGGCCACGGTGATCTGCACGGCGTAGCGGTGCATCTCGGCCTCCACGCCCAGGATCTCGGCGCAGACGACGGTGTCCTGGGCGAAGTTCTTGGGCACCCCGCCGCCGACCATGAACAGGCCGGTGACGCCGGCGGCGATCTTGATGTCGGTCAGCTCGCGGAAGTCCGCCACCGCGTCGATCATCATGTAGGGTTGCTTGGCCGCGGCCCGCTCCTTCTGGTGCTTGACCAGGCCGAAGCCGGCGGAGCTGTCGACGAAGGCGGGACAGAAGATCGGCACGCCTTCCTCGTAGGCGGTCTGGATCAGCGAGCCGGGCTACTTGGCGTTGCCCTCCGCCAGCCACTTGCCCATTTCCCAGATGAACTCGCGCGAGGAATAGCCGCGCGGCTCCAGCCGGTTGGCGATCTCCAGGATCGTGTGGTCGCAGGTCTGCAGTTCTTCTTCGTCGATATAGGTGTCGTAGATGCGGTCGATGTAGTGCTCGCGCAGCACATTGTCGTCGACCGGACCCTCGGCCTGGTAGTGCTGGAAGCCCAGGGCCTCGAAGAAGTCCATGTCGACGATGGAGGCGCCGGTGGCCACCACCGCGTCGACCATGCCGAACTTCACCATGTCGCGGTAGACGTGCATGCAGCCGCCCGCCGAGGTCGAGCCGGCCAGGACCAGCCACGGCGAGCAGGCCTTGTCTTCCAGGGCCATGTTGAAGATGTCGGCGGCCCGCGCCGTGTCGCGCGAGGAGAAGCTCATCTTGCGCATGGCGTCGATCACCGGCCGCGCGTCGTAGGCGGTGATGTCGACGTGCTCGACGACGTTGGCGAGGAGCTGGGCCTTCCGGTTGGATTCGGCGTTCATCTTTGGGGTCTGTCCCTGTGGGGTGAGCGCCCGTCGGAAAGGAAAAGCAGCCCTCCGGACGGAGCGACGGAGGACTGCTGGGTTAAAACCGCCAATCGCGACGATTGTGTGATGCGAAGGCTATCGCCGCCGCTGCTTGCGCTGGCCGGCCTTGCCCTTGGGCCGGGAGAAGCGGACCACCTTGCGGGCTTCCTCCTCGTCGGCCCTGGGCGTGGCGATGACCCGCTTGGCCAGGCCGTACATCGAGGCCATGGGCGCATCCTCGACGATGGCGGCGTCGGTGTCGCCAAAGCCGTTGAAGCGGGTGTTCATGGCCACGCCGTAGGCGCCCAGCATGCCGATCTCGATATAGTCGCCCTCGTCCACGTCCGCCGGCAGCCAGAAGGGGCCGGGCATGTGGTCGATGGAGTCGCAGGTCGGGCCGTAGAAGCGGAACGGCTTCAGCTCGGCCGACGCCTCGCCGTCCCGCACCAGCTTCACCGGAAAGGGCCATTTGGAGTGGGTGGCGTCGAACAGGGCGCCGTAGGAGCCGTCGTTCAGATAGAGGGCGTCGCCCTTCTTCAGCTCGACCTTGGTCAGCACCGAGGAGGCTTCCGCCACCAGGGCCCGGCCGGGCTCGCACCACAGTTCGGTGGTCTCGTGCACCATCATCTCGGCGAAGCCGCGGTGGATGGAGTCCATGTAGTCGCCCAGCGCCGGCGGGATCATGCCGGGATAGACCGACGGGAAGCCGCCGCCCACGTCGACCACGTCGGCGAACACCCCGGCGCGCACCAGGGCGCGCGAGGCCTGCGACATGGCCCCCTGGTAGGCGGTCGGGCGCATGCACTGCGAGCCGACATGGAACGAGATGCCCATCAGGTCCTGGGTCGCGCGGCGCGCGGCCAGCAACAGGTCGGGGGCGGCGTGCGCCTCCACCCCGAACTTGCCGGACAGGGCGTACATCGAGCCGTCGCTGGCCGCGGCCAGGCGCACGATCAGGTTCAGGTCCTTGGCCCCGCCGGTGGCGTCCAGGATCTTGGCCAGCTCCTCGTGGGTGTCCAGCGAGAAGGTGCGCACGCCGTGGTCGAAATAGGCGGCGGAGATGGCGCGGCGGCTCTTGACCGGATGCATGAAGGCCATGCGCGCGCCGGGCGCGTGCTCGGCCACCAGCTCGATCTCGGGGATCGACGCCACGTCGAAACTGCGGACGCCCTGCTGCGCCAAGGCGCGGATCACCCACGCCGAGGGGTTTGCCTTTACGGCATACAGAACATCGCCTTTGAAGTTGTCCTGGAACCAGCGCGCCGCTACGGCCAGAACGTCAGGCCGCACCAGGGCGACAGGACGTTCAGGCGACCGCTCGCGGACCAGGTCCAGGGGCGTTTGGTACGTGTGCAATTCACGTAACCCCCGATTGATTGTTGACCCAGACCGGCGTTAGCAGCGTTTGTGGACTTCGGGTCCGCCGGGAGAAGCGCAAATAGGGAAAAGGGGGGGGCTTGTAAAGCGTTTTTGACCCCTGCTTCCCTGCGGGGACCCCGCCACCGTCCGGGCGGCGATTTGCGACGGTCCCCGGCGCCTGCCCCGAGGCGCCGTTTGGCATCGTCACGAAAGTTTCGCCCTGGTCTTCCAATGGTTGGCCGCAGTCGTGCTAAGGATCGTCACGATCATGACGTCGGAAGCCGTATTTTCCGTTCACGCAGTGTCCAAAACCTTCGGCGCCCGGCGGGCGCTGGACGGGGTTTCCGTCACCGTGCGCCAGGGCGAGATGGTCGGCCTGATCGGCCCGTCGGGGTCCGGCAAGTCGACTCTCCTGCGCAGCCTGACCGGCTTCAACGTGATCGACGCCGACCAGGGCCGGATCGAGGTGTTCGGCGAGCCGATGCAGGCCAGGGGCCGCGTCAGCGACAAGGCGCGCCGCATCCGCACCCGCGTCGGCTTCATCTTCCAGCAGTTCAACCTGGTCGGCCGCCTGACCCTGTACGCCAATGTGGCCCTGGGGATGCTCGGGCGGATCGGCTTCTGGCGCGGCCTGTTCGGCCTGTGGCCGGCGCGCGAGAAGTCCGCCGTGATGACCGCCCTGCAGCGGGTGGGGGTGGCCGACTACGCCGGCCAGAAGGCCTCGACCCTGTCCGGCGGCCAGCAGCAGCGCGGGGCGATCGCCCGGGCCCTGGTGCAGAAGGCGCAGGTGCTGCTGGCCGACGAGCCGGTCGCCTCGCTCGATCCGGTGGCGGCGCGGCGGGTCATGGAACTGCTGCTCAACCTCAATCGCGACGACGGCCTGGCGGTGGTGGTGACCCTGCACCAGGTCGACTACGCCATGCGCTATTGCCCGCGCATCGTCGCGCTCAAGGCCGGCAAGGTGGTCTATGACGGGCCCAGCGTCGGCCTGGACCGGCCCACGCTGGTGGATATCTACGGCCCGGAGATCCAAGAGGTCTTCTGGGAAGGGGAACAACGATGAAGCCGACCCGTCGCGCGCCCGCGCTTGGCGCCCTGGCCGCCGCGGCCCTGGCGGGGGCCGTCCTGATGGCCGGCTGCTCCAAGCCGGCGCCGCAGAGCGCGGCCAACCAGCCGATCGTCTTCTCGATCCTGTCCGCCGAGGACCAGCAATCGATGAGCAAGGTGTGGCAGCCGCTGCTCGACGACATGGCCAAGGCCACCGGCCTGACCATCAAGCCCTTCTACGCCACCAACTACACCTCGCTGGTGGAGGCGATGCGCTTCAAGCAGACCCAGGTCGGCTGGTTCTCGGCCCTGCCGGCGCTGGAAGCCGTCGACCGCGCGAACGGCGAGGTGATCGGCCGCATCCTGACCAACGGCTCGGCGGGCTCCTACCAGTCGGTGCTGATCACCCGCAAGGGATCGGGCCTCACGCTGGACGACGTGGTGAAGTGCGGCAAGAAGCTCAACTTCGGCATGGGCGACGCCAAGTCGACCTCCGGCACCCTGGCCCCCACCGCCTACATCTTCACGCCGCACAGCATCGAGCCCGCCGACTGCTTCAAGACCGTGCGCTCGGCCAGCCATCAGTCCAACTTCTTCTCGGTCGCCAACGGCCTGCTGGACGTCGCCACCAACAACACCATCGGCATGATCTTCTACACGCGCGAGAACCCGCAGCTGGCCGCCAAGGTCAAGGTGATCTGGACCTCGCCGGAGCTGCCGGAGTCCTCCATCCTGGTGCGCAAGGACCTGGACCCGGCGGTCAAGGAGAAGATCCGCGCCTTCTTCCTGTCCTACGGCCATGCGCCCGGGCCCGACGGCGACCGCCAGCGCGCGGTGCTCAAGACCCTGGCCTACACGGGCTTCCAGGCGGCCGACAACAGCTACCTGGACCCGGTGCGCCAGATGCAGGCGGCCAGCGACCTGGGCGAGGCCAGGCATTCGGGCGATCCCGCCAAGATCGCCGAGGCGCAGAAGGCGTTCGACAAGATCCAGGCCGAGATGGCGGTGCGGACCCCCGCCAACGCCCCGGTCACGCCCGCGCCGCCGGCCGCCAACGCCCCATGACGCCGGACGCATCGGCAACGCCGGCCCCGCCGACCCGGCGGATGGCCGACCGGGCGCTGGACATCCTGGTGTGGGGCGGCGTCATCGTCCTGCTGCTGGTGTCGTTCGGCCCCGCCGAAATCCACAAGCTGCCGCTGCTGGTGAGCAATTCGGGCAATATGCGCGAGTTCTCCAAGGAGCTGCTGCGGCCCGATTTCCATCTGTGGCGGCTGTACGTCGCCCAGATGTGGCTGACAGTGCAGATCGCCCTGTGGGGCACCGGCCTGGCCGTGATGATCGCCGTCCCCTTCGGCCTGCTGTGCGCGCGCAACATCACCCCCCTGTGGCTGCAGCAGCCCATGCGCCGGCTGATGGACCTGATGCGCTCGATCCCGGACCTGGTCCTGGGCACCATCTTCATCGTCGCCGTGGGCCTGGGCCCGTTCGCCGGCGTGATGGCCCTGGCGATCAACACCGGGGCGGTGCTGGCCAAGCTGTTCTCCGAAGCGGTGGAATCGATCGACCCCAGCCCGGTTGAGGGCGTGCGGGCCACGGGGGCGCACAGGCTTCAGGAAGTGGCCTGGGGCGTGATCCCGCAGGTGGGGCCGCTGTGGACCTCCTATGCCCTGTACCGCTTCGAATCCAACGCCCGCTCGGCCACGGTGCTGGGCCTGATCGGCGCCGGCGGCATCGGCCAGACCCTG